>NZ_JBEOOG010000039.1:0-35846 GCF_040308965.1 Pseudoalteromonas sp. MER144-MNA-CIBAN-0113 | reverse complement strand
GGCGTGAGCAGGACGCGGAAGCTTTGCTCGGTTTTTACTTAGCCCACTAGGTTACAAACCTCGCGCCGCGATTAAATTGTCCCTAGTTTGAACAAATTTTAATCCGCAAAGGTCAACAGACCCTCATATAGTATTATTCTAGCCTAAACTTTAGTCTCTAACAGTAGAGAATAAAATGAGATTAAATTAGAATAGACCTGCCCGAAGGAATGCGTTGCTCTCAAAATTCGATGCATTCTTAGGCTATCCGTTCAAAATTGTTTAATTAGGTAAAAAAAATGACCTCATCTCACGAGTTAGAATACACAAGTAGCTGGCAAGAACGTCAAGATTACGCAGAAAGCATGCAGCCTATTATTGGTAAATTGTACCGTAATCGTGGTATCGAAATCGCTGTTTACGGCCGTCCATTAGTAAATTCAAGCACTATTGATATTATCAAGTCTCACAAATCAGTAGCTCAATTTGAAGGGACTAAACTGCGCCTACGTGAAAGCTTCCCATTCTTAGAAGCTATCAGCAAAATGGAATTAAATTCTGCACGTATCGATATTGGTAAATTAGCATACAGCTATTTATACACAGATGCAGCGAATGGTCGTTCAGTAGAAGAGTTTGTTAAAGATGAACTTGCTGAAATTGTTGACTCTAAACCAAAAGCACCACGTGACGTTGTACTTTACGGTTTTGGTCGTATCGGTCGCTTATTAGCGCGTTTATTAATTGAAAAATCAGGGCCGTATGCCGATTTAAACCTTCGCGCTATTGTTGTGCGTGGCGGTAAAGATGGCGATTTAGAGAAACGTGCAAGCTTATTACGTCGTGACTCTATCCATGGTCCATTTAATGGTTCTATCACCATCGATAAAGAGCGTAATGCAATTAAAGCGAACGGTAGCTACATTCAAGTTATCTACGCTAACTCGCCAAGTGAAGTTGATTACAGCGCCTACGGCATCGAAAACGCATTAGTCGTTGATAACACAGGTATCTGGAAAGATGAAGCCGGCCTTGGTCAGCATTTAGAATCTAAAGGGGCTGCAAAAGTATTATTAACAGCGCCTGCTAAAGGTAATATTAAAAATATCGTTTACGGTGTAAACAACCAAGATATTTTACCGGAAGACAAAATTGTCTGTGCAGCAAGTTGTACAACCAATGCGATTACGCCAACACTTAAAGCATTAAACGATCAGTTTGGTATTAAGAATGGCCATGTTGAAACAGTTCACTCATACACTAATGACCAAAACTTAATTGATAACTACCACAAAGCAGAACGTCGTGGTCGTGCTGCGGCACTTAACATGGTTATCACTGAAACAGGTGCAGCGAAAGCGGTTTCTAAAGCATTACCAGAGCTTGAAGGTAAACTAACAGGTAACGCAATCCGTGTACCTACACCAAACGTATCGTTAGCTATCTTAAACTTGAACCTTGAAAAGAGTACAACGGTTGAAGAGCTTAATGCGTTTTTACGTGAAACAGCACTTCACTCAGACCTACGTGATCAAATTGATTACACAGCATCAACTGAAATCGTCTCTACCGATTTAGTGGGTAGCCGTTACGCAGGTGTTGTTGATTCTCAAGCAACGATTGTTGATGATAACCGCGTAGTACTTTACGTATGGTACGACAATGAGTTTGGTTATAGCTGTCAGGTAGTTCGCTGTATGCGCGACATGGCAGAAGTCTCATTCCCAAGTTTACCTCGATAAACATATGAGCAATTAAGAAAAGCCAGCACTTGCTGGCTTTTTTAGGTCTGAAGATTTTTAAAGTGAAGCGGTTATGGTACGCTTTATTAAATTGGGTACGCGTTTATACAATTTTAAAGTGCAGTAACACGTATTTACCTCTTGGCTAAATGCCTTAGTCAAAGACACACAGTTAACTAATAGGTTTGTTGTAATGAAAATCAGTAGCAATTTCGACAGTGGTAATATTAAAGTTATTGAAGCCACCGATCCGTTAAATATTCAGCTAGAAATTAATAAAGATCATCAGTCTGAGTTTTATCAGTGGTTTCACTTTCGTCTTGAGACAACGCCTTATCAATTTCATCAGTTAAATATTAATAATCTTGATAAGTCTGCATACCCTGATGGTTGGGTAGACTACCAAGCTGTCGCTTCATACGACCGTCAAACATGGTTCCGTGTACCGTCTTCGTATGAAAATGGCACATTAACATTTGAGCTTGAGCCTGAGTGCAGCAGCGTTTACTTCGCCTACTTTGCACCTTACAGCTACGATCGTCATTTAGACTTATTAGCATGGGCGCAAAGCCAAGAAATTTGCCAACTAGAAACACTAGGTCAAACGCTTGATGGGCGTGACATGAGCGTGCTTAAAATTGGTCAGACAAGCGCCGATAAAAAAGTAATTTGGATCACTGCTCGTCAACACCCAGGTGAAACAATGGCAGAGTGGTTTGTAGAAGGCTTAGTACACAAGCTACTTGATGATGAAGACCCTCATGCAGCAGCGTTACTATCAAAAGCGGTATTTTATATCGTGCCAAACATGAATCCAGATGGCAGTGCACGCGGTCACCTACGCACTAACGCTAAAGGGGTTAACTTAAACCGTGAATGGCAAACACCCAGCATGGAAAACAGCCCAGAAGTTTACTTAGTGCTTAATAAAATGCGCGAAGCCGGCTTAGACATGCACCTAGACATTCATGGTGATGAAGCCATTCCATATAATTTTGTTGCCGGTAGCGAAGGCATACCAAGCTATGATGCACGCCTAAAAGGCCTAGAAGATAGCTTTAAAGCCGCGCTTTTAACTATTACTCCAGAGTTTCAAGATACCCATGGCTACGATAAAGACGAACCAGGTCAAGCTAATTTAACAGTAGGTTCATCAGCCACAGCAGAAGAATTTAAAGCACTAACTTACACAGTTGAAATGCCATTTAAAGATAATAATGACTTACCCGATCCAGATTATGGCTGGTCAGATCGTCGTTCATATCAATTTGGACAAGATACTTTAGCAGCCATTGTTAATGTTGTAGACAACTTAAGATAAAACGTTTGTTTCAAAGGGTATCAATAATATTGATACCCTTGTTACTTTTAGCTAAACCAACCGTACCAAAAAATAAAAATCATTTACCCACCACAGCACTAAAACGTTTCAATACACCTTCTCGACAGATTTAATACCATATAGTCTAAATCAATTTGCACTTAGTTAAACCTTGTCTTAGCAGGCTCAATATAAATAAACAATAAGTTGTTTTGAAAATTAACTGTTAACAAGGTTGGGCACTTAAGTTAATATCGATTGAACAATAAGAAAAACGGAAAAGATTAACCCCTTATTTCGTAAAGCTTATGACAGGTATTCTGAGTAGCAGAGTATGGTAATTAATAATAATAAATATAACTGTGAGGATGTTCATGGAAGCTTTTGTAAGCGCCGTTAATGATGTTGTTTGGAGTGATGCACTCATCTATTTATGCCTAGGCGCAGGCTTATTTTACTCCGTACTAACTCGATTTGCTCAAGTTAGACATTTTAAAGAAATGTGTAAGCTATTATTTAGCCCTAACACCTCAGAAAAAGGAATTTCATCTTTTCAAGCTCTTGCTGTTTCATTATCTGGCCGAGTAGGGGTTGGTAATATTGCCGGTGTGGCAGCCGCAATTGGTTTTGGTGGCCCTGGCGCTATTTTCTGGATGTGGGTTGTTGCTTTTTTAGGTGCAAGTACTGCATACGCGGAGTCAACATTAGGTCAAATTTATAAGTTAGAAGAAGACGGCCAATACCGCGGTGGTCCAGCGTATTATTTTGATCGTTGTTTAGGGCAAAAGTGGCTGGCTGTATTATTTGCTGTGTCGGCAATTATAGCGTGTGGGGTTTTCCTGCCGGGCGTGCAAGCAAATGCTGTGGGCAACGCATTCACTCAAGTATTTGGCGATGGCACTATGGTGTCTACAAGTTTTGGTGACGTAGGTAGTTTTAAACTGGTTGCATTGGCCATTATTCTAATCGTTTTAGCGTTTATTATTTTTGGTGGTATAAAGCGCATTGCTAATTTTACGCAAATTGTAGTGCCATTTATGGCGCTTGGGTACATTGTACTGGCCTTAATTATCGTATTTTTAAACATAGACAAAGTACCAGGCATTTTCTCGCTTATTATTGGTGATGCATTTACAGCTCAAGCAGGCTTTGGCGCTGCAATTGGCTGGGGTGTTAAGCGTGGAATATACTCTAATGAAGCCGGTCAAGGTACAGGTCCTCATGCGGCGGCGGCAGCAGAAGTTGATCACCCTGCACAGCAAGGTTTAGTGCAAGCTTTTTCTGTTTATGTTGATACACTTTTTGTATGTACAGCAACGGCATTAATGATTTTAATGACGCAGCAATACAATGTAGTCGGTACTTTGCCAGAAGGGCAGTTCATCATACAAAATGTGGATGCAGCAACTGAAGTGGGATCAGCAGCATTCACCCAAATGGCGTTGTTTAGTGTATTTGGTAGTTTTGGAGAAGCGTTTGTAGGTATCGCTCTATTCTTCTTTGCTTTTACCACCATACTAGCCTATTACTTCATTGCTGAGACTAATATCGCGTACTTAAATCGCTACTTTAAAGGAAGTATTCCGCTTGTAGTGGTAAAACTTATGATTATGTTTATGGTAGCCTACGGCATGGTTAACAGTTCCGGTTATATATGGACTATTGGCGACATAGGCGTTGGCTTAATGGCGTGGATCAACATATTGGGTATATTAGCCATTTTCTTTGTCGCTAAACCGGCCTTAACATGTTTGAGTGATTATGAAGACCAGAAGAAAAAAGGTGGCCAAATCACATTTGATCCCGTTAAGTTAGGGATTAAAAATGCTACCTTCTGGGAAAAGCGCCTTGAAAAGCAATCTAAAGACGCTGAATAAACAGATCCCAATAACCTAATATCATCTATTGGGTTAAATTCAAAAAAGACAAAGAGCAATAAAACAAGTACAATGAAAAGCGCCGAAAGGCGCTTTTTTTATGCGTAGTATGGAGAGAGATGTATGGCGATTATTCGTTGCCCCAAATGTGCAAAATCAATTTCAGATAAACATTCGCAGTGTCCACATTGCCAAAGTAACGTTGCTGAATTAAATGCCGAGCAAGTTCAACAACTTCAACGTGAGCAGCGAATTAAAAAGCAGCAAATGTTTATGAACCACTCCTTTTTAGCGCTGATCTTATTTTTAGGTGGCTTCTTTTGTTTGTACTTCCTACAACCTCAAGAAAAAACACTTCAGTGGTATGCGTATACCTCGGCCATTGGCATTGGCTGTATTTGGTACCTTATTAACCGTATTATTTTAGTGACTCTGAAAAAGAAAAAATGACATGAATATTGACAACCTAGTACAGAATATTACTCCAGAATTATTTGAGCGCTTACAGTATGGCGCGGCAACGGGAAAGTGGCCAGATGGCACGCCTTTATCAGATGAGCAAAAGCAACAAACAGTGCAACTAGTGATGTTGTACCAAGCAAAAGTAGCACAATCAAACGAGCAGTTTACCATTGGTGCAAATGGAGAAATGATCCAAAAAACCAAAGCGCAACTACAAAAAGAATTCAAATCAGATAACGAAATAGCTAGGTTCAGTGAAAATGATCTTTAAACACCTTTTTACACCAAAATGGAAACACCCAAAGCAACAAGTTCGTTTAGATGCGATTGAAAAACTTGATGTGGCACGTGACGTAACAATTTTAAGCACCTTAGCCCTTGAAGACTCATCGGCTGAAATTCGTCGTAAAGCACTGCAAAAAGTAAACGACTTACCACTGTGGTGGAAAGCTTACAAACAAGATCAGGCATTGAAAGATGTTGCTGAACAACAAATCTCATCGGCTGTATTAAACAGTGAAAGTAGCTTGTCGGCGCAGATTAAAAATGAGTACATTGAACGCTTTGCACCGGTTAAAACCCTTGAAAAACTAGCATTTGCTGAAAAAGAACTGCAAGTGAGAGTTAAGCTATTAAAACGCCTAGCTAACCCTAAACTGATTGAAAAAGCCTTCAAAGAAGCAAACGAAGAGCTGCAAAAGCAGTTAGTTGATTTAGTCATTACTCAGCAGTTAACTAAAGCACTGTTAAAGCATGCTCAAGGTGAAGCCAAAGTTGCGCTAGAAAGTCA
This sequence comes from Pseudoalteromonas sp. MER144-MNA-CIBAN-0113, assembly GCF_040308965.1. Taxonomy (NCBI): domain Bacteria; kingdom Pseudomonadati; phylum Pseudomonadota; class Gammaproteobacteria; order Alteromonadales; family Pseudoalteromonadaceae; genus Pseudoalteromonas; species Pseudoalteromonas sp. MER144-MNA-CIBAN-0113. The sequence goes on along the minus strand of NZ_JBEOOG010000039.1, from coordinate 29,675 downwards.
TCTTGAAAACGAGCGTTTAGCGCTTGAAATGCCATCGCAAGTTGAAAACGCAACCCGTGTTATTTTAGCCAAGCTTAATGCATTGCGTGATAAAAATGACTACGCCATTGTTGACCCACAAGCTGCAGAACTCATGGCGCAGTGGCAAGCTCTTGAATTAAAATGGCTAAGTGAAGAACATGTAAAAACCCTTGATGCTAAATATATATCAATTACCGATAAGCTTGATGCTCACATTGCCACATTAAAAGCGCAACATGAAATAGAGCAGCAACGTTTAGCTCAGCAACAGCGCCAAGTGTTAGCGTTAGCTACGTTAGAAGCATTAAGTGAAGAAATTGAAAATGCATTACAGTTAGGCTTAGAAACGCCAGAGCAAATTCAGCAAGATTGGCTTAATGCAAAAGTAGCGCAAGCGAAAGACACGCTAGATAAAACGCAACTGATGGCTGATCAGCAATCAAAACAAGTGATTAATAAGCTTGAGCAATTATTCTCACAAGTTGCTAAGTTGCCTGAGCTAACTGCGGCGATTAAAGAATATAAAATTGCCTACAATGCGCTTAGTGAAATAAAACCTGCAGAGCAACTTAGCGATTACGATCAACAGTTAACAGCATTCAATAATATCTTTAAAACTGCACGCAGCCACTTAAATTTACTTAGCGCTGATTTACAAACGTCATTTAAAGCTCAGCTTAACAGCCATAAGAAGCAGTTTTTAGCTGCAATGAGCGAACTCACTAAGCCGTTAGAAAAAACTCAAAGCCAAGCTAAGCGAAAAGCGCGTGATGTTAAACGTTTAATTGAAGAAGGGCGTTTTAATGTTGCATTTGGTGTATTTAAAGGCTTCGAAGAGCTATTTAATGCCCTAACTGAGAAATACCAACAGCCGCTGGTTAACTTAAAAGCTGATCTAGAAGCGCAATTAGCCGATGCTAAAGATTGGCAAAAGTATGCAGCGGCCCCTAAACGCACTGCACTTTTAGAAGAAGTAACACTGTTAGTTGATGAGCCTTGTAACGATCCGCAACAGCGTGCTGACCAAGTTAAAGTATTGCGTAAGCGTTGGAATGAACTAGGTCGCCTTGATACAGAGCAAGAAAAGCAGCAAGGAAATGAGTTTGATGAAAAAATTGAGCTATTGTTCGCACCTTGTCGTAGTTATTTCGCAGAGCAAGAAATCCAGCGTGAAGCGGCTAAAGTAGAGCGTGAGCAACTAATAGAGAAAATGCATGCACTGCATTTACAAGCGACAGAGGATGCTGATTTAGATTGGAAACAATTTGAAAGCCACTACAACCGATTACAAAAAGCATGGCGTAGTGTAGGTAAAGTTGATCCTAAAACATACCGAATTTTAAACGAGCGTTATAAGGCAGAACAGCAGCTAGTTGTATCTTCACTTAATGCGTTTCATAAAGGCAATGCCGCACTTAAAAATGAGCTCGTTGAGCAAGCGCAACAGCTATCTCAAAGTGAAAACCTAGCAGAGGCGTGTCAGCAGTTAAAGCAGTTACAACAACAATGGCAGACCATAGGTTTTGCAGGCTTAAAAGCTGAGAATGCACTGTGGCAAAAATTCCGTGAGTTTAATGATGCAACATTCACTAAACGCAGCGAAGAGTTTGAGCAGCAAAAACGCGAGCAAGGTGAGTCAGATAAGCAGGCTACAGCTGAACTTAATGAGCTAGAGGCGGCTTTAAATAGTGTTGAAGGTAAAGCCCAATTACTGGATCTGCAAACCAAAGTTAAAGGGTATATGCCATTTAAATCGTTAACGCCTAAAGTATCCGCTTTATTGTCAGCTATAGATGAAAAGCTAACCGGATTAGCCGCCAAAAACGAACAAGCTAACTTAAACGCATTATTTGTTGCGCTTGAGAATAATGAACCAGTGCCAAGTCAGTTCACTGGTGTGGTAAAAACGTCATTAAGTATCGAGCAGTTGCTAACCCGTATGGAAATACTAGCCAACGTTAGTTCGCATGACTCAGCGCAAAGAATGGTTGAGCAAGTGGCAATGCTAGATGACAAGCACCGTGGAGACCACGCTGATTTAAACTATTATTTAAAGCAATTAATTGCACTCAGCGAAGGTTCAGTCACAACTGACACACTAGCAAGGTTAAAAGTTATTTTTGCTGTAAACTAGGGTCTGTTTACCTTTCAAGGTTAAATTTGCAGCAGTCTGTTTGGTATTTAGGCAAGGTAGAGCCTATGTAGTGTGGTTATTCCCCATTAATAGGCGATAACGCAGCATCAATGCCAAACAGGCGCTGCCCGAAGGGTTCTGCCTAGGGACGATTTACTCTTTGTTGCTCGGTTTTTACTTAGCCCACTAGGTTACAAACCTCGCGCCGCGATTAAACCGCCCCTAGTTTGAACAAATTTTAATCCGCAAAGATCAACAGACCCTAAGCGCAATCGCTCTTATCAACTAAAATGAAAAAGCCGCTATTAAAGCGGCTTTTTATTATGGTTACTTACTGACTATACGATTAACCAATAGGGTTTTGCATGAAAATTTTTGTTTTTATTTCACTACTATTTTTAACTGCCTGTAACAGTACGCAGGGTATTTCGGTTTATTCATTTACAAATTCAGAGGTTGAGTCGTTACTAAATAAAGAGTTACCTAAATTAAGTGAAAAAGTTAGCCTGATGGGCTTACCTGTGCAGTTTGATGTGAATGATTTAAGCGTTAATATTGGCCCAGATAATAGTGATTATGTTTTATTAGGTGCAGATTCTAGCGCCGAGATTAATGCTTTTGCATTAAAGTACCCAGTGCGCTTAAAGCTGCAAATACAGGGTACTCCTTTTTATGACAGCGAGAAAAAAGCGGTATTTTTACGTAATGTTAAGTTACTCGACTCAAGCATTGATGCCGGTGGCTTTAAAGGTAATTTAGAAGTGCTGGATAACGAGGCCATGGATGTAATGAATGCTTTTTTAGCCGTTAACCCCGTTTATAAGTTAAATATGAACGATCCTAAAATGGCATTATTAAGTAATTTACCTTTAGATTTAAAAGTAGTAGAAGGCGCTATTAAGCTAGTCCCTCGGTTATAATTTAGATCCAATAGGCGTAATAAAACGTACTAGTTGACCTTATTATTAATAGATTAGGTTAATTATGGCTAATGAGCGATCCGTTCCCACATCTCGACTTTCACGTTTTGCAAAGTTAGGCTCATTAGCCACTGGCGTCGCCACGAATATGTTAGTGGGCGGGGCTAAAAGTGCGCTTTCTGGTAAAGGCTGGGATAATAAAAGCTTATTGCTTCAGCCTAAAAATATTGAAAACCTAGCCACTCAACTCTCACACCTGCGCGGTGCGGCAATGAAGCTTGGGCAGCTGCTTTCAATGGATGCTGGCGACTTACTAACCCCCGAACTTGCTCAATTGCTGTCTTTATTGCGCTCAGATGCCAACCCGATGCCACACAAACAACTGGTTAGTGTTTTAAAAGAGCAGTGGGGAGAGGATTGGTTATCGCGTTTTTCTCATATTGAGCTTAGGCCGTTTGCGGCGGCGTCCATTGGCCAGGTTCATTTAGCTTATAAAGAAAATGGCGCGCAGCTGGCAGTTAAAATTCAATATCCTGGAATTGCAAAAAGTGTAGTGAGTGACGTAGATAACGTGATCACTTTACTTACCTTATCGCGGTTATTACCTAAAGAGCTGGATATTAAACCCTTAGTGGCAGAAGCCAAGGCACAGCTATTAGCAGAGGCCGACTACACTCGAGAAGCTGAGTATTTAGCACGTTACAAAAACCTGTTAGCAAATAATGCGCATTTCAAAGTCCCTAGCGTGTATCCCCAGCACAGTACTGCGCAAGTGCTAACTATGGAGTATGTAGATGCCAAGTCTATAGAGGGCATTACATATTTACCACAATCAGAGCGAAGCCGAGTTGCTGAGCAACTGATTGATTTATTTTTTAAAGAAATGTTTGTCTTTAATTTAATCCAAACCGACCCTAACTTTGCAAATTTTCATTACCAACCTGAATCACAAAAAATAGTGTTATTTGATTTTGGTGCCACACGAGAAATTACCCCAGCGCTAAGTAGTGCCTATTTAGCTTTATTTAAAGCCGGTAGTAATAACGATCGGGAAGGGGTGCTCAATGCCGCCACCGATATTGGCTATTTTAAAGATTCCCTCAAAGACAATTACAAAGAAAAAGTGATTGATTTATTTTTAATGGCCTGCGAGCCACTGCGCTATAACGGCGAGTTTGATTTTAAAAACAGCGCGCTTGCTAGCAATATTAAAGATGCAGGCTTGCAGTTAAGCGCACAGTCGCAGCAATGGCATACGCCTCCTGTTGATGCGTTGTTTATTCACCGTAAGCTAGCGGGCTTGTATTTAATTGCAGCACGGCTAGATGCAAAAATAGATATTAAGGCATTATTTAGCCATTACTAGGTGCTAAAGCAGGAGAGAATTGGCATAATACTCGCGATATTTCGCGAGGTCTGCAATGATAAAAAACTTTTTAAACGATCCTACTTTATTACTTAATGCGGTAGGTGAGGGCATATATGGATTTGATTTATCTGGTAATGCGGTGTTTGTAAACCCAGCCGCAGAGCGAATGACGGGTTGGACAGCCGATGAATTGCTGGGTAAAAAAATACATCAATATCATCATCACAGTCATGCCGATGGCACGCCTTATCCTGCCGATGAATGCCAAATTTACTGCACCATGTTTGATGGCAAACGCCGCGAGGTTAAAAACGAAGTATTTTGGCGTAAAGATGGCAGCGCCTTTGCTGTTGAATATACCTCCACCCCTGTTTATAAAAATAGCCAGCTTATTGGTGCCGTGGCCGTTTTTCGCGATATATCAGCGCAGCAGCGAACCCAAACCGCGCTCCAAGATGCTTTAGCGCAAGTAAAGCATTTAAGCGAGCAGCTCAAAGATGAAAACGACTACCTTACTGCCGAGCTAAATCAAGATTGGCAAGACTCAGGGCTAGTAGGGCGCAGTGATGTATTTCAACGTATGTTGCAGCAAATACAGTTAGTGAGCGAAACCGACAGTACGGTGTTGATACTTGGTGAAAACGGTACTGGCAAAGAGCTGGTGGCACGTAACTTACATAGATTAAGCAAGCGCAATGAGCAGGCGTTTATAAAAGTTAATTGTGCGGCGTTTACCCCTAGCTTATTAGAATCGGAGTTGTTTGGACACGAACGAGGCTCGTTTACCGGCGCAAATGAGCGTCGTAAAGGACGTTTTGAACTTGCCGATCATGGCACCTTATTTTTAGATGAAGTCGCAGAGCTGCCGTTAGAGTCCCAAAGTAAGCTATTAAGGGTATTACAAGAGCGTGAATTTGAACGCGTTGGCGGTAGTCAAACCCTAAAGGTTGATATTCGCATCATTGCTGCAACCAATCGTAACTTGTGGGAAATGGTACAAGCAGGGCAGTTTAGAATGGACTTATATTATCGTTTAAACGTGTTTCCTATCAAAGTGCCAGCACTAAAAGAGCGAAAAGAAGATATATCTTATTTATGTCAAAACTTAATTGTGCAAATAAACAAGCGGCTAGGTAAGCAATTACAGGGGTTAAGTAACAAAGCTATTAGGCAACTACAAGCCTATGACTGGCCCGGCAATATCAGAGAGCTGCAAAACGTGTTAGAGCGAGAAGTTATTTTATCTACACAACCCACACTGCAGTTAAGTCAGCCGCTAAAAGCTGGTGATGCGAGTGCTGTTAACCCAACGCTTACACTTGATGAAGCACAAAAACAGCATATAAGCAGCGTATTAGCACTGTGTAATTGGAAAATTGCAGGTGAACAAGGCGCGGCAAATAAGTTGGGCTTACCAGAGAGCACCTTACGCTCAAAAATGCAAAAATTAGGACTGCGTCGCCAGAGTTAATCCGTGATATATCGCGATAGTCGCTAAATATCGCGATATTGTAGTCCGGTTTTATTATTAAAATCATTTAATATCAATGTTTTAAGTTATCTTTCAGTGTGGTCTGAAAGTTGCAAGTGCTTGCTTAATACCCGTCACTATTAAGTAAGTAACATGAAGTTTGATATTAAAGAAGAAGACATGATCATTAAGCCCTACAAAGAAGAAGGGCCAATTTATATACGCGAGCAAAAAGGGTTTTTTCAGCGTATACGCCGTAATTTAGGTTGGCTGCTAATGCTCAGCTTTATCGCCATTCCGTGGATTCAATATAACGGTCAGCAAGCGGTTTTATTGGATGTGGCCACCCAAAAGTTTACTATTTTTGGCCTAACCTTACTACCTCAAGACTTTATGATTCTCGCCATGCTATTTATGGTGGGGGCGTTTGCGTTATTTTTTGTGACTAATTGGCTTGGCCGTGTGTGGTGCGGCTATACTTGCCCGCAAACAATTTGGATGTTGATGTTCTCTTGGGTGGAACAACGTATTGAGGGGACGCGTAACCAGCGTATTAAGCTTGATAAAAGCCCATGGGATATTACCAAGTGGCGTAAAAAAATTACTAAGCACAGTGCATGGCTGGTTATTTCACTCTTAACTGCCACTTCTTTTTTAGCGTATTTTATTCCAGCTAAAACCTTATACCTAGAAATGGTTAATTTTGAATGGTCTGGGATCACCAGTTTTTGGGTGTTTTTATTTGCATTTTGTACCTATGGCAACGCAGGTTTTTTACGAGAAAAAATGTGTACAGTGGCGTGTCCGTATTCGCGCTTTCAATCAGTGATGTTTGATAAAGACACGCTGGTGGTAACCTATGATAGCGAACGAGGTGAAAACCGCGGTCCACGTAAACGTAAAGCCGATCCTAAAGCGCTTAATTTAGGTGACTGTGTAGACTGTAACTTATGTGTTGAAGTATGTCCTGCTGGGATTGATATTCGCAATGGACTGCAATATGAATGTATTAACTGTGGCTTATGTATTGATGCCTGTGACGATACCATGGATAAGTTTGGCTACGAAAAAGGCTTAATTAAATACGCCAGTGAAAAGCAAATGGCGGGGCAAAAAACTAATCCATTTAGGCTCAAGTTAGTGGGCTATGGCGCTTTAACTGCGCTGTTAATTATTTCTATGTTTGCTTGGATGCTACAACGTACGCCCATCGAAGCCTCAGTACTTAGAGACAGAAACGCACTGTATCGGGTAAATTATGAAGGGTTAGTAGAAAACCCTTATACACTCACCATCATTAACAAAACGCAGCAACCTTTGCATTATTCTATTTCAATTAGTGGGTTAGAAGGTGCGAGCTTGCAAAGTCCTAACGCTGTGTTGGTAGAGCCAGGGTTGATGAAAAGTGTTCCTGTAACGGTTACTGCCGATGGATATGATATACCTACGAAGGTGAGTAAGCTGCAGTTTAAAATTACCGCACAAGAGGACAATAGCATTTCAATTACTAAAGAGAGTCAGTTTTATAAAAACTAGCCCATTTGGTTTTTCGTTGACAATACCTCGGTCGTGTAATTGATTTACTCGGCTGAGGTAAGCTGACTTTTTATAAATGCCTTAGCGCTTGGCAAGTCATCAAACAAGCATTCTTGTAAATGAGCGTCACGGCCTGAGCTGTGCATAATACGTTGTAGTTGCCTTATGGCAATGGGAGAGGTGAGTATAAAGGCACTCATTATGCAATTATTTATCCCCATTGTTTGGCTAACATCGATCATATTTTTTTCAGCGTCAGGGGTGGCGGCCACAACGTCGGGCGAGTGGCTAATATAGCCCCAAGGTTGATGTTTAAACGTTGCAATGGTGTCTAACAGAGCGGCTTTAAAGTGATTTAATAACTCAGGGTTTAAGTTGCCTTTAAATTGCGCAATAACAATATTACCCTCGACATAAAAACTGTAACTGCCGTAATTATTTTTAAATTCCAATAGCCGCTCCTTTGTCTGCACCTTACTATGTGCTGATGAATACCATAACTATTACTTATTAATAATGTAGTCCAACGCACCCGAAATTGCCGCAACTTGCGCTAATATGCACTCTTCAGGGTTGGCCGTTGCACTATCTGGGTAAACTTCCGTGGTTGTAACGTAGGTTGCATCAGATAACCCCATGCATAAACCTAACTCTTTTGCTGCATAGTTTATTACCCCAAATTGTTCTTGAGGTACACCAATTAATTGTTTATTTTCATCGCTTGGAGCGATGTGTGTGACCTTTTCAACACATTCAATAATAGCTTTTTGAAAAGCAGGCTCTGGTTTGTTGCTGTCAGCGACTAAATAAAAACCGTCTGGAATATTCCAATTAGTATTTACTTTACCTTCGCGCGCTGCAAGTGCAGGGCGAAATTCACTGTTATCTGAGTCAGTAGTTTCATGCAAATCGATATGCGCGATTAAATCAGTATTTAAAGATTGCACATAATTCATTACCAATGCAGATTCTTGCGCTGGGCTGCCTTCATAAAAAGAACGGTTTGGATCAATTGCCTCTGGGTTCCAGCGGTTTATTGTTTCATAACCCCATGGGCTAATGCAGGGAGTAATCACCAGATTAAATTTCTCTGCGTATTGAGTTGCCAATGTTTTTGCAAACCTTAACGCACCGTGTATTCCGCTGGTTTCGTAGCCATGTACGCCACCAGTGATTAGCACTGTGTGTTTATTTTTATCAAAGTGTTGGGTTTTTAATGCAAACAAAGGGTAACTGTTTTGAGCATAATTAAGTTCACCATATTGCTCTACAATAAGCGTATCTTTTAGCTCATTAATTAGCGTTAATACTTCATCGTTATAACTACGTTTAATTTTCTGGGCTTCAAGCCATTGGAGTTTATGATTGTTATTCCACTTTTCACCAGGATTGCCAATAGGGTAGGTACTGTTATTCATATTAAACCTTTACGTTGAATTATCTCTGCGGGCTATAGAGCACATAGACCATAATGACGAAAATAAAGCGTTAGCTTAACGCTGACTAAAATAGCGCGCAAGTATATGCGATAGTCACTGCATTAGTTAATGGCTGAGTTTGAATGCGGATAGTGCTTTTGTTGCATAAAGTCTTCTAAAAACCATGCGGCAAACTCATGTCTGCCCTCTACATCGGCTTTACTATAGATGTCTGATGCTTGTTGGCGTACTGTTTTTTCTTTAGTGTTTCTTAGTGCGCTTATTTCTTTAAAGCTTAAGCCTTTAAGTAATAACATCGCGACTTCTTGCTCACTGCGAGTCAATGTCCATTGTGAAAATTGGGTTTGAATAACACCACTGTATTCATGACGCGCATCCATCATTGCCTGTGATATGTTTTTAAGTTCTTTTTTTGAATGCACTAATTCTTGTTTCAGCGCATTAATATTGGCAGTACGCGCACGAATATCGCTAATTAAGTAAATAGCACAGGCTGCAGAAATGACAACGATTAAGCCCTCAGAAAAAATATGCCACTGCGGCACGCCTAAATGTATATCCGTTAGTACATCAAAAAAGTTTAGCACCATTATTATTAACAAGGTGGCTGCTATTAACTTGTCTCTCATTAAAACCTCTAATATCAATGCTTTATAAATACAATGGACAAATGTACCATAGCGTAATTTTCGCTATTTTTGGGTACATTAAGGCGTTTGCCTGATGATTTAACAGTCTAAAAAAGTCATGGTTGATTCTATAAAATTAATCAAATGTGAACAAACTAAATGCTGTTAAATTTTACAAAAAAAATGCGTCATTTTTTGCGTATTCAATATACGTTATTTTTCTTCTTTACGGTGACTTTATTAACATTTAATCCTGTGTTTGCTTCGCAAAATTTAGCACCTGTAGGGCTTTCTTCACTCAGTGGTTTTGATGTTGAATTTGCGCCGATTCAAAAAACAGAGTTTATTAACGGGCAAAGTTTAATTGGTGAAGTTAATTTCAAACCTGGGGTCAATTATACGGTGCTGTTTGCGTTTGATGTACAGCAGGTTCGTTACTTATACCCTAACGGCAGCATGGTTGAAAAGGGCGCCACTATTGCAAGCGTTGAGGGCAGTGATGTACACCATTTTTTAGATGCCTATCAATCAGCAAAAGATATGCTCGCTATTGCTAAAAGCCATTACGACATAAACCAACAACACTTAAAAAACAAAATAATAAGAAGTTCTGAATGGGTTGAAATCACAAAAAGCTATTTTGAAGCCAAGCTAAATTTTGAACATATGCAACATCAAATGGCATTTTTAAACATTGATGATAATGAAAACGTGACCTTAGTGAGTCCAAAAACGGGCATTTTAAAACTCACTAATGAGTCGGGAAACCGTGTGATGGGTGACACCGCGTTTGATATTATCGATGCAAGTAGTATTCGCGTTAAGATTAAAGTCCCTCTTAGTTTTACCAACACGTTAGCGCATTTCAAGCTGTCAGAAAGTTGCAGCTTAAATATTGAGAGCTATGACAGTATTGCAGATAAATACCATCAAATAGTGTGGGCGTCGCCAAGCTCAAATGAGTGCCAGCTTAGACTGGGGCAAACTATCAAAGTCACACCGGTAAATAAATTAACGGGCTTTAAAATAGCAAAGTCAGCGGTGTTTGAATTTGAAGATGTTAATTACATTGCTTTAAAGTCTGGCGATAAGCTTGAGTTACTGCCGATTGAGCTCAAGGGTACACAAGGCAAAGACTATGTATTTACTGCTAACAAAAACCTAGATGATCAGCAGGTACTAATAAGCTCGGTAAGTGCGCTACAGGGTATGTTGCTTCACTTAGGGAGAGAGTAAATGTTAAACCAGCTTATTAAGTTTTCACTTACTCAGCGTTTGTTTGTTAGTATTTTTGTTATTGTTGCTATGGCCATTGGTGCTAAATCTTGGTTAAGTATTCCGGTGGATGCTTTTCCAGAAATATCGCCCACCCAAGTTAAAATAGTTTACAAATTACCCGGCATGAACGCCCTTGAAATAGAATCGCAAGTAACACGGGTGATTGAAACCGAATTACTGGGTATTCCGTCACAGCAAATGCTGCGCTCTACCACTAAGTATTCTATTACCGATATTACCATTGACTTTGAAGAGGGCACCGACATTTATTGGGCCCGTCAGCAAGTTAATGAGCGTTTATTAAATATTTTACCCACCTTGCCCAGTAATATTAGTGGCGGCATGGCGCCAATGAGCACGCCTTTGAGCGAGGTGTTCATGTTTACTATAGAAAGTACTCACTTATCGCTGATTGAAAAAAGAGAGCTTTTAGATTGGCAAATTCGTCCATTACTGCGCACTTTAACCGGCGTTGCAGATGTAAATAGCCTTGGCGGCTTTTCAAAAACCTATGAAATACTTCCCAATACTTTATTGATGCAACAGCATCAAGTCAGCTTTGATGAAATGAAGTTGGCAATCACGCAAACGAATCAAAACGGTGGCATAGGGCGCTTAGAAAAAGGCAACGACACCTTAATTCTGCGCACTGAGGGCAAATACACCGATATAACCGCCATTGAAAATACCGTGATTAAGTCCACTCAAAATAAGGTTATTCGGTTAAGTGATATTGCCACGGTACATGTTGGCAGTTTAACCCGTTATGGCGCAGTCACTAAAAACAGTGAAGAGGCGGTACAAGGGCTTATAATTGCGCTTAAAAATAGTAATACAGCGCAAGTTGTTGCAGATGTAAAAGATAAACTTCGCACCATTGAAGCGTCATTACCGCAAGGCACAAAAATTAATGTGTTTTACGACCGCTCTAACTTAATAAATACCGCAATTAGCACCATTACCAGCGCACTAGGCCAAGCAATTATTCTAGTAATAGTGTTACTTGCCTTGTTTTTAGGTGATATTCGCTCTTCATTGGTGGTGTCTTTGTCTTTACCTATGTCGGCATTGCTGACGTTTATAATGATGAAGCAGTTTGATTTATCGGCTAATTTAATGAGTTTAGGCGGCTTAGTGATTGCCATTGGTATGCTGGTGGACTCATCGGTAGTTATTGTTGAAAACATAGTGAATCGGTTGGCTAACAATCAGCACCTCCCTCGGCTGCATGTTATTTATCGCGCCTGTAAAGAAGTCGCGGCGCCAGTGTTCTCAGGCACAATTATTATTATTATCGTGTTTTCACCGCTATTAATGTTAACAGGGTTAGAGGGCAAGTTATTTACCCCAGTGGCGCTCACTATCGTGTTTGCCATGCTAAGTGCGCTGTTGTTGTCGTTAACGGTTATTCCAATTTTAGCCTCATTGTTATTAAAAAATGAACCCGTAACCCAGCCTAAAATGGTCACGCTATTACAAGGTTTTTATACTAAAACACTTGCCCAAGCAATTAAAAAGCCGGTGGCTATTAGTGTTATATCAGTTGCTGTTTTAGTGCTCAGTGGGGTGTTATTTCAGGGACTTGGTAAAAGCTTTATGCCCGTTTTAGATGAAGGCGACATTATTGTGCAACTGGAAAAATCGCCGAGTATTTCCTTGCAAGCCTCGCTGGATATAGATAAACAAATTGAAGCCACACTGTTAAAAAACACCCCAGAAATCGTACAAATTGTTGCCCGTACCGGATCCGATGAACTCGGGCTTGATCCTATGGGATTAAACGAAACCGATGTGTTTATGGAATTAGCGCCAAAAGATACGTGGCGTTTTGACTCCAAAGCGCGGCTAATCGAGGATATTCGACAAACACTTGCGCAATTTCCAGGGGTAAATATTGGCTTTACTCAACCAATACAAATGCGGGTATCAGAAATGCTCACCGGTGGCACCGGTGATATTTCGATTAAAGTATTCGGTAATGACATTGCGACACTTTCCTCATTAGCTGAAAAAATCACGGCACTTGCCACTAATATTGACGGTGCAAGTGATGTACAAATGGCGCTTATCGAAGGGGGTAAATACGTAAATATTAAACTTATTCCTGAGGTTGCTAGTCAGTTTGGTTTAACCACCGAAGGATTAAGTGATTATTTAAAGTCGCAATTAGAAGGCCTACAGGTATCGGCACTGCAAGAAGGAAACCGCGTGATCCCAATTGTGTTTAATGCACAAAAAGGCGAAAGCGCAGCACACTTTGAGTTGTCGTCAATGAGCGCATTAAAGCAAAAGCTAATTTTAATGCCCGACAACAGCCTACTACCACTTGAAGAGGTGGCTAATATTAGCTTTAAAACGGGGCCATTGTTAATAGAGCGAGAAAAAGCAAAGCGCTTTGCTTCTGTAAGCGTTAATGTGGATAACCGCGATGTGGTTAGTTATGTGAATGAACTGGAAGCTAAAATTAATAGCAGTATAAAATTACCCAGTGGTTTTACCTTGTCGTTTGGTGGCGAATTTGAAAGCCAGCAACGTGCAACACAAAACTTGCTGGTGCTTATTCCTGTGGCATTAATACTAATTTTCATTATTTTATTTACCACGTTTAAATCCTTATCTAAATCAACGCTGATAATTGCTAATATTCCGTTTGCGTTAATGGGGGGAGTGATTGCCCTGTTTATTAGTAATGAATACCTGTCGGTGCCTGCATCGGTTGGTTTTGTTGCTTTACTTGGCGTAGCGGTACTCAATGGTATTGTGATGATCAGCTACTTTGAGCAAATGAAAATGTTTTCTGCCAATGTAACGCAGCGCATTTTAGATGGCGCAAGCAGACGCCTTCGCCCAGTGTTAATGACAGCCACAACCGCCATGTTTGGTTTACTGCCACTGGTATTTGCCACCGGCCCTGGCGCTGAGATTCAAAAACCATTGGCAATTGTGGTTATTGGCGGGTTAATTACCTCAACAATTACAACACTTTATTTATTACCTATCTTTTATGGTTGGTTGGAGAAAAAACATGGCTGAACAGTTACTTTTTACCCTAAATGTACCCACAAACATAAAAGATAACGTGGTTGATATATTAATTGGCATAGAGTGCATTACCGGCTTTAACTTAAAAAACATTGAAGGCTACAGTAAAGAGCACAGTGAATTTGACATTGCCGAGCAAGTAGAAGGGCATCGCAGCTTTTATCAGTTTGAGGTGCATATATTATTACCTGAACTTGCCATAGTAAAAACGGCGTTAAGCCCTGTTTGTAAGTACACGCCGTTAAAATATTGGGTTACGCCTATAGTTGAAAGCGGGCATATTGTTTAGCTTTTTGTATTAGGTTTATTTTATAAGCTACTTCAATTGGATTGATATTTGAGCTTATTTAATTGATCTTAACAACTTATCAATGTTTAATGAGGCGATATGTCTTAACTGATTTTTATTATGCACTTTCTCAATAAGTACTTCTTACTTAACGATCATCATACTGCCCATGATGAAGTCGCACACTGGCGGGTGAGTGCACTACGGATAATTTTAACTCTCGTTACTTTGCTCTGTTTTTTGGTCGTTTGTTATACATACACCCGCGCAATTGAATTTAACCTAATTTATATTGCAGTTATTACTATTAGTTTTTTCACTATTGCTTTTAGTCTTTTATTAGCAAGTAAGCGATTTTACACATTTAGTGCAAATGCACTTCTATTAACTATCGTTGCCGGTAGTTTATCAATGAATTTATTTTTAACTGACTTAGAGCTTGCCAAGGTGGGTTCTATGTTTATGTATTCATGTCCCATCATTGCTCTTATGCTACTCGGTTACAGAACGGCTTTGGCCTACGGTATTTTAAACATCATACCTTTTTACATGATTATTAATAATGTTGATTTATCCGGCTATTCAGGAATATCAAGCCAATTACCAGAAGCTGACTTATATATTACAGGCCTGATATTTTTATTTTTTAATATTTGTATCCCACTTGCCACTGCGCGAACAATTGTTGCTGCCAAACGTTTAAACAAAACCATGTTAAATGCTAATAGCTTCCTTAAAGATAAAAACGAGCTTTATCGCACCTTATTTACTGAATCTAATAAAGCTAAAATTATTGTCGACGAAAATTTAGTAATTACAGATTTAAATCAACATGCTATTGAAATGTTTGGATTAAAAAACAGCTTGAAAGAAAAGGCTGTAAGAATTGATGGGTTATTCCCTGCACTTAATAGCAAAGAGTTAAATATAAAAAATCAAATCATAGAATATAAGAGTCGCTACTATAAGAGTAATTATCAGCAAATAGCAATGAGTACAAATTACCGAGTGTATGACTTTTATGATTGCACGCAAGAGCAGTTAATTAAACAAAATTTGTCTATGATGGAGCAAGAGAACAAACGTCTAAGGTTTAGAGACTCGCAAACGAAATTGCCTAATCGAGAGTGGTTTGAGATGCAATGCGATAGGTTAACGTCTAAATACCAAAAAGGGTTTTATATTGTCGTTACACAAAGCGCAAATAGTGAATATTTAAATTTAAAACTTAACAAAGCTGACTCGCAATCATTGTTAATTACTGCTTATAAGCGCTTAAAAGCAATGTCAGAGGGGCCTTTGCTTTGTGCGTATATAGAAGGTGGCAAACTTGGCTTTATTATTGGTTCAAGCTCAAGTGAACAGCAAAACAAGTTATTAATACAAATTAAAAGCACCTTAGATCAAGCTTATGATGTGCTTGGTACTAATTACCAGCAATCATTTTTATTTGGTTTTGCTAAGTGTCCTGAGCATGGTGAAAATAGTGCGATTGTTCTTAGTAATGCGTGTGAGGCGCTTAAACTCGCAGACTATAACTCGCCATTTAATGGTTACAATCAAAAACAATCACAGGCCTTTATGGAAAAGTATGAAATTTCCATGTTACTTGATGAAGCTTTGCAACAAAATGATCTGTCAGTACATTATCAACCTAAAGTGAATGCAAAAGGTGAATGTATAGGGCTTGAAGCATTAGCTCGTTGGCATAGCTCTGTACTTGGCAGTGTACCGCCCGCTGTATTTATTCCTATTGCAGAAGAGTATAGAATGATTAGCCGATTAACGGACTTAATTATTCAAAAAGTCTGCGCTCAAATTGCCCAATGGAGTAAAGTTGGTTTGCCACTTTTACCCGTAGCAATAAACATATCTTTGCTCGATTTTAGCCAAGCTGATTTTATGTCAAAGTTGGTAAAATATTTGGCGGATTTTAATGTAAAACCGAATCAAATAGAATTAGAGCTTACTGAAACGTCACTTGAGGCTAACCAAGTTCACTCCTTAAAACTTATGCAAACTCTGCAAGATTGGGGGTTCACTATTACAGTGGATGATTTTGGTGTTGGATACTCGAATATTGCACGACTTGCTGATTATCCCATTGATAAACTTAAATTGGATCGCTCTTTAATAAGTAAGGTTACAAGCTCTACACGCCAAAAAAGCTTAGTTAAAGCCGTGCATGTGATGTGTGATGAACTTAATATTAAGTGTGTAGCCGAGGGAGTAGAAACCGAAGAACAGGTCCTAATAATGTCCGAAATGGGATGTAAAGAGTTTCAAGGCTATTACTTTTCTAAACCTATGAGTGCTCAGGTCTATGCTGAATATATAAATCAAAATGGTCTGCTTTTTACGACAAAAAACTTAGCTACGGCGAAAAGTAGCTGAATTTAACAACTAGGTTCTAGTGACCTTGTTGGATTGATATTTGTTTAAACTAGGGTAATAAACTCTTTGGTGTTAAATGCTGCTGAAATATTTCAGCAGCATGTTAGCTTATTCAAACACTCCTTTTATAACTGCATGGGTGTTTTGCACCATTAATGTGCCGTTAGCCCATACATACTCAGGGGTTAGGGTCTCTTTATCGAGAAGGACAACATCCGCGTCGCTCGCTGCTTTAAGACGGCCTTTATCAAGTCCTAAAATATCGGCAGGGTTACTGGTTATGCTCATTAAAGCGTGTTCAATAGGGACGTTATATTGCTTAACTGCTTGCTGAAACGAGGTTAATAAAGATGCCTCTTTGCCCACCTCAAGCCCTAATAAATTAAAGTCTTTATCAAAAATAGGTAAACTGGCATGGCCATCTGAGCTCATAGTGAGTTGATTTGGTGCTACGCCTTGTTCTAAGCAGTAGGCAAGGGCATGGGCTGCTGCATATTCACCATGGGCTAAATCATAGTCGGTTGTGCTGGTGGTAAAGTCGATAGTACCGCCCTGATCACAAAAGTGAATACCGGCATCAAGAAGTGCTTTATTGCGGTTCATATGCGTAGGATAAAACTGTTTAAGCTTAATATCACTTTGCTCAGCCACCTGATGTAAAATAGTTAAATGGCTATCAACAGGGCCAACATGAATACTCACAGTGCCTTTTTTACCACTGAGCATACCGGCTACTTTGGCCTCAGCTGCCAATTCTGCTAATTGCTGTACCGTAGGTTGGCTACTACGATGATCAGAAATCGCCACTTCGCCAACACCTATAAACTCCTCTATATACATGATGTCGTCAGTAATTGAGTGGGTGAGTGTTTTCGCGGGTAAATGATACGAACCGGTATGGCAAAATACATTCAGCCCTTGCTCTTTTAGGCCTTTTGCTTTGGCAACCAAGTTGGTCAGTGTACGTGAGCTTGAATCGGTACCCAGTGCGGCCACCACCGTGGTGGTGCCCGATAAGGTTGCATCGGTTAGGTTCATTTCAGGGGTGCGGCTGGCAAATCCAGCCTCGCCACCGCCACCGGTAATATGCACTAAAGAATCAACAAACCCCGGCACAACCAGCTTATTTTTACCGGCAATCCGTTTGACGAGTACACTGCTGTCGAGGGTTATATTTTCGTCAATAGCAATGATTTTACCACCGCCAATTAAAACATCTTGTGTGCCTAGGAAGGTAGGTGCATAAACGGTTGCACCTTGAATTAAAGTTAACATAACAAATTCTTTTTATTGATAATTAATAAAGTAAGCAAGAAATATAAAGCCGCTTGCTAATACAAAAAGTGCTAGGGCAAAGCGCCAAATAAACGCAGCCCATTCTCCCCAATCTAATTTCACTACCCCTAAACAACCAATTAAACTAGCTGAGGTGGGAATTAAAATGTTGGTTAATCCATCGCCTAATTGAAAGGCCAATACCACAATTTGCCTTGATACATTGAGCAAATCGCCAAGTGGAGACATCAGTGGCATAGTGATGGCAGCTTGCCCTGAACCCGATGAAACAAAAAAGTTAAATACACTTTGAAACACCAGCATTCCCCAAGCTGCAATGTAATCTGGCACACTGGCTATGCTGCTTGCACAGTAATAAAGCAGGGTGTTGAGGGTTGAGGGAGTGGTTAAATCACTACCCCCTAATAGTAATACAATGCCTTTAGCCAATGCGACCAATAACGCCGCTGGCAATAATTCTTGTGCACCGTGTTTAAACGCATTCGCGCACTCATTCGCGGTTAGCTTTTTAAACACGATGGCAATTATTGCACTGATAAGGCCAATGCAAAAAAACTGTGCAGCAAGCTCAGGAATATAATATTGGCGCGCCATCACCCCCCATACAACCCAAGCTATGCCCAATACAAACACTAATAATGTGAGTGCATCGGCTAGGCTAAGTTTAATCGTTGGCTGATCACCCGTTTTTTGGGGTTGTGTTTTTATCCGTTTTGCATAGCGCATAGTAAACACAAGGCCTACAAGGGTAAAACAAGCCCATGCTAACATACGAAAGCCCGCACCTGAAAACACTGGGATTTCAGCTATCGATTGCGCTATAGCAATGCTAAAAGGGTTCATCCATGAGGTGGCAAAGCCTATTTGCGTGGCCACATAAGTTGTAAGTACAGTGACTTTAGCGTCGTAGCCAAGTTGTTGCATAATAGGAAGCAGCACAATACAAAAGGCAATAGCTTCTTCGCCCATACCAAAAACCGCGCCGCCTAACGAAAATAGTAAAAACAGTAAGGGAATAAACAGCCATTCAACCCGTTGGGTCTTATTAATAAGTGCCATAATACCGTTATTAATCGCACCGGTTTTCATAATAATGCCAAAGGCACCGCCAGTGATTAAAATAAACGCCATTACGCCAATCGCTGCACCATATTTATCACCCGACACGAGGCCTTCAAACAATACATTAGCTAAACCAACCTCGCCACCTTGTGCAAAAACAGGTGGTGATTGTTGGTCGTTAACGGCTTGATATTGTGAAAGCTGCACAGTATGGCTGTCAGGCTCTGCATTAAATACCCCAGGGGTAATAAATACCGTGGCCATATAGGCAATCACTGCCACGCAAAGCAAAATGATGCTTGCATCGGGCATAGAAAATTGTTTTTGTTTCATAATTTCACTTTAATAAAAGGTCATTGTGTTGATGCGTAAATAAACGCTTAAACGTACTTTAGCACTTAATAGGCAGTGTCACTGTAGCCATGACCTGTAATAAAAGGAATGCCGCAAAGCGTTTGCTTTGCGGCTAAGCGGTTAAAAACGGTAGCTAATACTTAATTTGTAATTAGCACCTAGGGCATTATGGTTGATTGAATCAAAGCCACGGCTTGAACCATAAAGTGTGGGTGGCTCTTTATCAAAAATATTATTGATGCGCGCGCGCAAAGTCAGCGATTTATTAACATAGTAACCCGCAGATAAATCCCAAACGAGCCAGTCATCAACCTGATGCTCACCTTTTGAGTCTAATACGCCAAGTGAATCTAGCTCATCAATTTCACGGCTACGCAGGCCTTCTATATCATCTTCGTAGCTGCTGGTGTAGTTTGCACCTAAGTTAAGGTAGTAACTTTGCGCTTCCCAATCTATTGACATACGCGCAATATTTTCAGGATAACGATAAGTTCCCACCAGCTTCTCTAACGAGTCAGACCCCGGTTTATTACGTTCAAACTCAAGGTAATGAGTGCCGTCAAACGCAAAGGTTAAATCGCCGCTTGGTAATACAAACCTATGGTCAAACTTAAAGTCTATGCCAGCTAATGTTTGTGTACCAGTGTTTTCAAGTGGGATTGCATGATCGCGAAACAGCGGTAAAAATAGCTCGTCATCACGTGGGTTAAATTCATCTATATAACTGCTTAAAATCTCAGTTAAATTAGCGCCGTCTTGCTCTATGTTTAAACCACTGTTGTCGGTGACATCACATAATGCTTCATCGTACGATATGCCTTGCTCGCCCGGTGGTACAATGCCACAGTGACGAAGTGACGCATCGGTTATGGCGCGATCTAACACAGCGGTCATGTTGGTATCGATTACTTCTTCATGATCAAACTGCCAATAATCAATGGTTAAATTAGTATTAGCCGAGGGACTCCATGCAAAGCCAACACTAATAGCCTCAGATTCTTCTGCATTTAGATTTGGATTACCTAACTCTAACGAATTAACACTCACTTGGGTGCCATCACCCATACAGTATAAATCGGCTACAGCTTGGTTTGCACCACAGTCAAAAGTAGATTGTGTGGTTCTTAATTTAACGCCAGCCTGCGTTAATGATGGTGCTCTAAACGAGGTTGACCATGAACCTCGAACAACCAACGAATCAGTTGGGCGATAGCTCAAACCTATTTTAGGATTAAAGGTGCCACCAAAGTCATCGTAATGATCGTATCGACCTGCTGCTTGCAGCTCTATTTGCTCACTCAGTGAAATACTTAATTCAGCAAATGCTGCATATTGAGTGCGATCGGCTTCTGATAAACTAGAGCCAAAGCCAAATACATCAACAAGATAGTCTTTATCTGCTTGAGCTTGTGAATTAAGCGAAGGAATGTCGCTTAACTCTTCACGGCGTGCTTCTACCCCAAATGAGGCATAGGCAGGTAGGTCGTTAAAGGTAAATAGCTCACCATTAAAATTAGCATCCCAGCCGTAAACTGTACTTTCTCCGCTGCGTGTTGGGCGAGCTTGCGCTGTTGCCAAAACGGCATCATTAGCGGCGTCGCCTTGAAGGAAAGGGTTGTAAAAAGGCAGCAGTTCTCCCGATGCACAGTTTAAGTCAGTACCGTCATAACTTGCCAGCGTACCGTCTGAACATAGCTCGCCGGTGATAGCGCCATGGAACTGGTAACGATTATAAACCCCTGCAATCGCTTCTTGCTCTGAACGTGAGCGAGAAAAGGTTACCCCAGATTCCCAACCCCAATCACCAATTTCACCACTTAGACTGCTTACCAAGCGAAAGTTTTTCGTTTCTACTTCCACCGTTCTTGGGGCATTAAAGCGCGCATCAAATGCAAAACCATACACTTCTCGACCACTTTGGGTATCAAATGGGTCAATGTAGAGTTGATCTAATAAATCATTACTACCATCGGCATTATCGTAAATAAATAAGGCGTCTTCTAAAACATACGGGCCATCGTCGTCATTAATTTGGTTAATAGGTGAGGGCGATGAGTACGCTTTTGCCTTGGTCTGACTGTAAAAAAAGTCAGTATGCCATTGCATACCACCAAGCTCACTATTAAACATAAAGCCGGTTGAAAGGCTTTCAAATGGCGTTTCTAGGTAATCATCTTGATTAGGGTAGTAAGCACAAATTTGTTCATCAAATTCAGTAGTAACTAATTCGGTTTTGCAGTTTGGTGATGGAAGTTCGTTCCCATCTCGGCTGCTGAAGTAATAAACATTAGGTGAGTTCTCCAGCTTAGGTAAATAGGAGTAACCATTCGCTAAAGAGGGAGAGGCCGTGTAATTACGATCGGTCGCTTTAAAAGCGTTACGGTCATATATATCAGCAAATACCGTTAAATTACTTTCGCCTATTTTTGTACCATAAACTAAGTTTAATTGTTTTTTACTTTCGTCATGCTGATCAAAGCTATCGGCAAACGAAGTATTGATTTCAGCGCCTTCAAAATCATCTTTTAAAATATAGTTAATAACACCTGCCACAGCATCGGCACCATAAACGGCTGATGCGCCTGTGGCTAAAATATCAATGCGCTCAATGGCGGCTAGTGGAATAGAGTTTACATCTACAAAGTTTTCAGTACCTGCAGCAAATGAACTAGGTGCAACTCTTCGCCCATTTATTAATGTCAGCGTTGCTGATGGCCCCATGCCTCTTAAGCTCGCTGCTGATTGACCCGCTGGTGTTGAAGTAGACGTACCGCCACTTTCAGAGGTTGAAAATGTGCCGCTTCCGCCCTTAAAAACAGATAAATCTTTGAGTAATTCATGAATGGTATTAGCGCCAGAGCGTTTGATTGCATCTTGGTCTAGTACGGTTAATGGGATAGTTCCTTCAAGATCAACGCCTTTTAAGCGAGATCCTGTTACTTCTACTCGTTCAATGTTGGTGTCGGTGTTGGTTTCTTGTGCATGTGCAAAAGTGATCGGGTTCAGTAATGCGCTTACTGTGGCCGCAATTGTTAGTTGACGAAACATCTTAAATACCTTTTGTCTTTTTAAGCGCACAAAAACATACAAACAGATCTGTGGCTTTTAATTGTTATATTTTTAGACAGGGCAGTGGTGAAATGACACGCTAAGCCCCTCACTGTGAAAAAGTGAGGTGGAGGGCTACTCGTCAAACCACTCCGAAAGGTAGTGTGGTGAGTAGAAATATGTTGTAAGCAAACGTGCTTTTTTAAACATAATTCTCATTCCAAAAGGTTTTTGACAAAGCCAGCAAAGGGGTGCTAGCTTACTCGCGTTTTAAAGTTCCTTTTTTTTATAGCAAGTGAGAGACGCTCTCGCAAGTTATTTCTTATAATTTTTTACATGAGTATAACATAATGGAACGAATATATTTACCAAACAAACGGTTAGCTAAATCACGCATAATAACGGCTGTTTTTTCGTTTTTTATTGCTTTTTCGCTGCAGTTAAGCGCAAAAGAATCTGAACAAACGTTAGTATTAGTCGGCGGTGCACTCACAACGTGTGTTAGTTTAAGCCCTAAAAATTGTGAAAAAAACACACAAATTCCGGGTAAAATACATAATGTATTTGCGCTCTCCCACGCTAAAATTAGTCAAATAAAGCAACAATGGCCAAGTAAAAATACGCAAGCTAAAAACAAAACTATTAAAAATTTAGCAACAATGCAGGCTAAATCATCACCCACATTGTCAAAAAAAGAGCTGTTATGGTTATGGCGCGATATTGATAGTAAACAGCTCAATAGTTTAACGGATCAAGAATACAATTTTGTAATAGATATGCTTGAAGTAGCGCAGCTGCAGAGCGACAATACGCGACTAAAAGAGCAGGTCAATACCGCGCTTAATAGCGAATCCGCCGCGACAGATATTTTGCAATTTATATCGGGCAGTTTAAAAGTAAAAAGTACTAACCCGAGCATACTAGCCATTACCGCCTCAAGCAGAGACCCTTATGAATCTGCTGATTTTTACGAAGGATTACTTCGTTTTCCCAATATAAATTCACAATGGCTTGCATTAACTCCTGCGCTTGCTAAAGCAATAACTACCAATAAATGTGATGATTTAAACACGCTTAGGCACTCTGAAATGGGGCTATATCAACGTGAACATATTTACCCTGATCGCACTCAAGCAGAATATTTGCTGTGTAAAAACGGCACAGACGCTTTAGTGCAGCTAATCAAAAATAGTACCGGTGTTATGTTTAATGGCGGCGATCAAAGCTTAACGCGCAAGGTATTGTTTGATGAAAATAATCAGCCATATCCATGGACAAAAGCGTTACAGTCTCGCCCTGTTGTTGTAGGTACAAGTGCAGGCACCGCAGTGCAAAGTGGCGGGCAAGCGCACGGTGGTAATGTGGTTATGATCACTAATGGCACAAGTTTATCGGCATTGAAAGAAGGCGCGCAAGCCATTGATGCACCCAGTGAGCGCTCAAACAGCGATAGTTTAACTTACAACCGCTTTGGGGGTTTAGGCACATTTAGTTACGGTGTACTCGATACACACTTTAGTGAGCGAAACCGTACATTAAGACTAGGCACCTTGCTCGACAGCTTCAGTGCAAATCAAGCTCAACCCGCATTTGGTTTTGGTGTAGACGAAACCACCGCCTTAGTGGTTATTAAATCTGAATCAGGGAATTTAATGACCGTAATTGGTAAAAATGGTGTGGTGATGGTTAAATCAACAGGGCAGGCTCAGGCTGAAACTAAAACCTACAGTTACTCGTACTGGCCTGCTGGCAGTGTGATTGATATTAAAAATAATGATTTTACCTTAAGTCAGCGCAGTATTAGCCAAGCATTGCCAGCAATTAAAATACCGCCTTTGCCGGTTCAGCGTTTCGGCAGTATTTTAACGGATGCCAAATTGCGCTCTTTAACGCAAGCCATGTGCTTGAGCCAAGAACAAACAGCTGTTGGTCAGCAAGATGCGTTTATTATTAGTCTATCAACTAAGCCTGAGTCGGCTTATCACCGTATTAGTGCTGAGCAGTATGGCTGTGCGGTGAGTAATTTAGAAATTTCAGTGAGTACCTTTTAATTTAATTAAACACGCTGCTTAGTTGATTTTAGATTAAGCGGCCATACTATATTTAAAGCGTGTTATTAAATCACAACAAAAGGAAGGTTCATGAGTAAAGTAGCGGTTATTTATTTCTCTGGATATGGCCATACCAAAAAAGTGGCGGAATTTGTGGCTGATGGAGCAAACGCTCAGCTTATTGCAATCGATGAAAATGGTGATATTAAAGACACCGATTGGGATGCATTAAACAATGCAGACGCCATTATTTTTGGTGCACCTACCTATATGGGCTCATACCCTTGGCAGTTTAAAAAGTTTGTCGATGCCACCTCTAAAGTGTGGTTTACCATGGGTTGGAAAGATAAAGTGTTTGGCGGTTTTACTAATAGCGGCAGCCTAAATGGCGACAAACAAGTCACCCTAATTAGTATGCAAACGTTAGCTTCACAGCATGGTGGAATTTGGGTAAGCCTAGGGTTACCACCCGCCAATAAATTGGAATCAACCCGTCAAGACATCAATAACTTAGGCGGTTCGGTTGGCGTATTAGTACAATCACCTACTGATGCAGATGAATCTGCAATTCCATCAGGCGATTTAGAAACGGCTCGTTTATACGGTGAGCGCGTTGCTGAAATAGCAAAACGATTAAAGTAAAAATGACCTAAATTTAGTTTATTTAATCCGTAAAGCCACACTTAATTAGTGTGGCTTTTTAGTTTGATAGCCCCAGTTCTTGCTTATGCTCAAGTTGATATAAGCTTGAATATTCACGTTTATGCACTTCAAATAAATACGCTCTCAGCTGCTCTTTACCATGGTGAATATGCTTTATTTTAGCTGCTATGCCACACTCACTGTGCCTAACGGGTTCTATGTCTAATGATATAGCCGCTTCATTGGGTAAAATAAATTGCATATTTTGTAACTCATCAAGTTCACTGTTTATTGATGTGGGTTTTAAAAATATTCCTGTGCTTGAGATAGATTCAATGCAAAAACCTTGGCTTTGAATATTTAATTCACTTAATCGCCAGCTACGTTGAGTGCCTTTAGTATCAATCACTTCTGGGGCAGCTAACACAGTACTGAAATGGCCTAATTCATCAGTTTTAAATTGAAGTGGAAACCACAGTTGGTAATGAGCTACTTCTGCTAATAGGGTTAATTTAGCCTGACCAAGTAAATGCGCAATACCATCTGGTATTGATGTTTGTACTGTTAGTTTTGTTTCATTAATTAATGCTGTACTTTGACTAGGTTCAAACAACCCAGATAAAAAGTTAATTTCTTCGTCAGACAAATCCATGTATTTTCCTTAATACGTAAATCCTAGATTCTATTCCTTACAAGGTTACTGCCCAATGAATGACCAGTTTATTATTTTGTAAGATTTGGCCTGTACGGCTTTATTTTTATACAATTTATAATTTCAGCTTTCCTGGCTAAATTTATAAGCAATTGATTTAACTTAATTATATTTTCTTTTAAGCTTGTTTAGTTAAATCACTGAATAAATCTTTTGGTATTCTAACCCCAATAACAGCAATAAGTTAAGTAATAAAGTGTACAAAATTAAAGCGCTCTGCAACGTTTTTATACCAACTATGCGTAAATGAGACTTAGGTCTAGCTTACGAAGCATAAGGAAATACTTAGAATAGCGCCCAAATAATAATGGGGTTTAAGGGGTTCCAAATGCAATTAGAACGAATTCGTCGTAGTGACTTACACAACAAAGTGATGTCTGCAGAGCAGGCCAGTTTATTTATTAAAGACGGCATGACCGTGGGCATGAGTGGCTTTACTCGTGCTGGTGAAGCGAAAGCTGTACCACGTGCACTTGCCGAGCGTGTACGTGAAAACCCAATGAAAATTAACCTAATGACGGGCGCGTCATTAGGTAACGACTTAGATAAGCTACTTACTGAATCAGGTGCGTTAGCGCGTCGTATGCCATTTCAGGTAGACAGCACATTACGTAAAGCAATTAACAACGGTGAGGTCATGTTTATTGACCAGCATTTATCAGAAACTGTTGAACAGTTACGTAATCATCAGTTAACTATGCCAGATGTAGCGGTGATTGAAGCCGTAGCTATTACTGAAGAAGGCCACATAGTACCTACAACGTCAGTGGGGAACTCAGCAAGCTTTGCTATTTTTGCTAAAGAAGTAATTGTAGAAATTAACATGTTACATCAGCCAGAGCTTGAAGGGCTGCACGACATATACATTCCGTCGTATCGTCCTACGCGTACTCCAGTGCCGCTAGTAAAAGTAGATGACCGTATCGGTAGTACTGCTATTCCAATCGATCCGGCTAAAATTGTGGGTATTGTATTTACCAATCAAAGTGACTCATTTTCAACAGTAACCGACCCAGATGCCGATACCGCCTCTATTGCACGCCATTTAGTTAACTTTTTTAAAGAAGAAGTAGCGCAACAGCGCATGCCTGCAAACTTAGGCCCATTACAAGCGGGTATTGGTAACATAGCCAATGCAGTCATGATGGGTTTATTAGACTCAGATTTTAAAGACCTCACTATGTACTCAGAGGTACTACAAGATTCTACCTTTGACTTAATTGATGCGGGTAAACTTAATTTTGCCTCTGGGTGTTCAATTATTTTATCAGAGCGTTGTAACGCACAAGTATTTAATAACCTTGAAAAGTACCGCGATAAGCTAGTACTTCGCCCACAAGAAATGTCGAATCACCCTGAAATTGTGCGTCGTTTAGGTATTATTGCAATTAACACGGCACTTGAGTTTGATATATATGGCAACGTTAACTCAACTCATGTGTGTGGTACTAAAATGATGAACGGTATTGGTGGTTCAGGCGACTTTGCACGTAATGCGCATGTATCGGTGTTTGTAACTAAATCAATTGCTAAAGGCGGCGCTATTTCAAGCGTGGTACCTATGGTAAGCCACGTCGATCATACCGAGCACGATGTTGATATTTTAGTGACCGAGCAAGGCCTTGCTGATTTACGTGGATTAGCGCCACGCGAACGGGCTGTTGAAGTAATTAAACACTGTGTACACCCAGATTATCGCAACGCCATGCTTGACTACTACGAGCGTGCATGTGTTCGTGGCGGTCATACGCCTCATATTTTAGAAGAGGCATTCAGCTGGCATACCCGCCTTGAGCAACAAGGCACAATGAAGCAAAGCTAATACATAAAACCCCGCATCTGCGGGGTTTTTATTTTGTAATTAGTCTAAAATATTAGACTCAGACCAAACTCTAAGATCGTGAAGAATTCCTAGTGCAGAGCGCCCAAACTCAGTGAGCTCGTAGGTGACAGCAATAGGTCTAGTGCTGATCACCGTCCTTAAAACCATCTTATTGACCTCTAACTCTTTTAAACGTTGATCTATCATTTTTTTGCTCGCTCCACCTAACATTCGAGTTAGATCATTAAAGCGAACAGGTTCATCTTTTAAGTGATAAATAATAGAACTTGTCCACTTCCCGCCAATTAAGCGCATTCCTTTTTCAATAGCACAAGGTTCTAAGCAGGCATTTAAAACTTTTTTTCTTCCCTTACTATCTGTTTCTATAGAGCTTTCCAAAATTTAACCTCTAAAATAGGGTGGTTACTAAAAGTATACTAATTGAATCTATTCTTCAGGTAACTATTATATACCACATTAAAGTAAAGACCAATTTTTGTACTATTTTTGGAGAGATCACATGAGCAAGGTACTCATTATAAATGCACACCAATATTATTCTTTTTCAGAGGGCAAATTAAATGCCACCCTAGTTGATGTAGCATCATCGATACTGATAGAAAAAGGCCATGAAGTTAAAACCGTAACTATGACAGATAGTATTGATGTAGAGGCACAATTAGCACTTCATCAATGGGCTGACGTTGTCTTACTGCAATCACCTATTAACTGGATGGGCGTGCCATTTTCGTTTAAAAGATATATGGACGAGGTGTATACAGCCGGTATGGGTGGCGCCATGTGTAATGGCGATGGTCGTCACCAGGACGACCCAAAAAGCGGTTATGGCACAGGTGGCACACTTAAAGATACTAAATATATGATGTCACTCACATTTAACGCACCAGAGGAGTCATTTAACAATTCAGAAGAATTTTTTAATGGTAAAAGTGTTGACGACTTAATGTTCCCAATGCATATGAACTTTAAGTTTTTTGGTATGACAGCAATGCCTACCATTGCTTGTTTTGATGTTATGAAAAACGCCGATATAGATACTGACTTAGCGCGCTTTAAAGCACATATAAGTACACACTTTTGAGAGGAAACACAATGACTAATGCATCACAGTATACAAATAAACTTCTTCCGGGGAGTCGTTTCCCAAAGATTAATTGCCCTGTACTAAATAGTAACGAAGTAGAGTTAGGGCGTGTCCAGCAAGACGCTGCTTGGCAAATGGTGGTTGTGTATCGTGGCCAGCATTGTCCTATGTGTACGCAGTATCTAAATCAGTTAGAAGAAATTAAACAGTCATTACAAGACATTGGAGTTTCTTTAATTGCTGTATCGGCCGACAGCGAAGCGCAGTTGTTAACACATAAAGAGAAGTTATCAGTGAGTTACCCCATTGCGTTTGAATTAAAGCCTGAACAAATGAATGCGTTAGGGCTGTATGTTTCTCAACCTCGCAACGCTCAAGAAACAGACCATTTATTTGCTGAGCCTGCTGTGTATGTAGTGAATGAACACGGTACAGTACAAGTTGTTGATATCTCAAATAATCCATTTGTAAGACCAGATCTGTCTACTTTATTGCGAGGTATAACTTGGATTAAAAACCCTGATAATAATTACCCTATTCGTGGAATGCATAAAGGTTAATATTTGATGGTTTAAGTTTGCCACTATGATCTGTAAAATAACTGCATATTATTTACAGACTCGCTATGGCGAGCAACACAGAGTAACCATAATGGAAAACAAACTAACTGCAATCGATACACTCGCTGAACTTGAAATTTTTTTACTGCAAGTGGAAAACGGCGGTTTAGGTTTAACTGGCGTAGCAGGCGTGGGCATGGCAACTAATAATGCCGACGGCAGCCGTTTTGTCGCGGTGTTTGATGACAAGCAACAACTTTTATTAGCCCGTGAAATTACCGAAGAGATTTTTCAAAGCGGCCAAGATATGGTGCGCAACGGCGTAGGGCGTAAGCATTAATTCCTTGCTACTAATCTAAAAAGCGCCAAATGGCGCTTTTTTTGTGGTTTATTTTAAACAGTTGTTAAATATAAAATAATTTATAGGTAGTGTTTAGAAATCTGTGTCATTTCAGTATTATTAAGAAAACAGGAGTGACACATGACTCAATCTTTCGACTT
>NZ_JBEOOG010000038.1:0-38147 GCF_040308965.1 Pseudoalteromonas sp. MER144-MNA-CIBAN-0113 | reverse complement strand
TTGAACCTGCTAACCACCCGCCGTCTGACTATAACTATTGTGAAAAGAAGACAGGACAACTACTCTGACACGGCGGGGATATGAATGGCTTTGAAGTGTGCAAAATTTTAAAAGCTAATCCTAAAACCGCACACATTCCGGTCATTTTTGTCACCGCACTCACGCAAGAACAAGATGAATCGGAAGGGTTTTCGCTAGGTGCGGTTGACTATATAACCAAACCTATTAGCCCTGCGATAGTAAAGGCAAGGGTAAAAACTCATCTTTCTTTAGTACAAGCCGAGCAACTAAAACAAGCACATGTAGATTTAGTTGAGCGATTGGGTCGCGCGGCAGAGTATAAAGATACTGATACGGGTGAGCATATTGCACGAATGAGCCAATACAGCAAAGTACTTGCTTTAGCGTTGGGAATGAACGAACAACACGCAGAATTATTACGCCAAGCTGCGCCAATGCACGATGTCGGAAAAATAGGTATTCCTGATTCGATACTGTTAAAACCTGGCAAATTAACCCCCGACGAATTTGCACACATGAAAGAGCATGCCGCTATAGGGGCTAAAATATTGGCCAACTCACCTTCCCCCTTACTGCAACTTGCCCATGTATTGGCTATCGAACATCATGAAAAATGGGATGGCACAGGTTATCCTAATGGATTGAAAGGCGAGGAAATCTCTATTGAGGGGCGGATTGTAGCGATTGCTGATGTATTTGATGCACTTACATCAAAACGTCCTTATAAAGAGCCGTGGAGCATTAAGCAAACACTAGAGCATATGCAACAACAAGCAGGAAAACACTTTGACCCTCAGCTGGTTGATCTTTTTATTAGCAAAATAGACGCTATTTTAGCGATAAAAAAGGCTCATCAAGAACGTGATTAAATCGTCTCTTTTTTGAACAAATATTACTGCACAAAGTTCAACAGGACCTAGCCTCTTTTGGCATTGTGAGAGCCTAACGCTACAGCTGGAAAATGCTGTTTTATAATGCGGTAGTCATGGGAAGTGATCTCATGGCTATTCCCACTGTTATCTTTAAAATACATAGAAAAAGTCACGCCATGATCAGCCAGTATCGTTTTAATTTCAAGCTGCTCAAAATGTGCTAACCACGCTATAAATTGCTCACCGATTGCAGCAAAAGCGATTCCTTTACTTCGCCCTGGCGCCTCAAATAAAGCTAAACGTGTCGATCCGTTTTCATCTTCAAGCGTTAAAGGGCCTTTGCCTTCTTCATTCCAAAATGCTAATTCCTCTACTACAGTAAAACCAAGCACCTTTTCATACCAATCAACGGCTTGGGTGAGGCTTTGAACATTTAAATGACAATGATCAATACCGCTCAATTTTGGCCTCACTGTCTTACCCTCCAATTTCAGATTTTAACTGCTCTAAAAAGTCATACATATAATCTGTTCTTCTAAGTGCTTCAGCTTTAGCTGAAGGTGTATTCATACTTTTTGCAATATGCAGCAACTTTATAAAAAAATGATCTAAGGTGTACTGTTTATCATCAGGTTCACGCTCTAAACAAAATGGATCATTAGGATTGTATAAAAGTCGGCTTATTGAGCCCCCCACTTTCATACAACGACTAACACCAATAGCCCCTAAAGCATCCATTCTGTCAGCATCTTGTACAATCTGTGCTTCAACGGTTTTAATAGCAATATTGGCGCTAAAACTATGCGCGGCAATAGCATGGTGAATATCATCAAATAGCGCTTCATCATAGCCAATAGACGCTAAAAAACTAATCGCTTTATCGGCAGCCATTGTTGATGCTTTCGCTCTGTCTGGATGATTTTTTGCCACCGCAACACAATCATGTAACCAAGCAGCAGGTAAAACAACATTCATATTGGCTTTTTCAGCAGTGCATAATTTAACTGCGACACGGACAACGCGTTCAATATGAGTGATATCATGGGCTACATCAGCATGAATAAGCGCTGTTATAAATTCTCTGCATTGCTGATCAAGTTGCTTTAATGAAGGGCTAAGGGCTGAATTGTCCACCGAATTTCCAAAAATCTATTTAAACGAGGTAATATCCGCTACTTTAACGCGATTTATAAGGCCCTTGCAAAACATTCATTGTATGTTGCGCGTGGCTTGACTAAAATACAGCGCTTATTTATTACTACAGAGAAGCCCTATGTCATCTGCCGTTTACCTGCAAGCTGGTCGCGATAAATCATTAAAAAGAAAACACCCTTGGTTATTTTCTAAAGCCATCAAAAAAATTAAAGGTAAGCCTGGATTAGGTGACACGGTAACCATACACGACAGTGAAGGTAAGTTTTTAGCCACCGCGGCTTACAGCCCGCATTCACAAATTCGCGCGCGCGTATGGAGCTTTGATGAAAAAGAAGTCATAGATCAACATTTTTTCGAGCGTCGCCTACGTCGTGCTTTAGAAGCTCGCAGCCATGCGATTGAAGAAGGTGGACTGACCGGTTTTAGGCTTTGCGCCGCTGAATCAGATTATTTACCGGGTGTTACCATAGATAAATTTGATAACACCTTGGTTTGTCAGTTACTCAGTGCCGGTGCTGAGCGCCACAAAGGTGAAATTGTTGGCGCATTAATGGCTATTTTCCCAGGCTCTAATATTTATGAGCGCTCAGATGTAGATGTGCGCACTAAAGAAGGCTTGGAGCCAATTAAAGGAGTGCTTTGGGGTAATGAACCCACAGCGTCAGTTATCATTGAAGAAAATGGTTTAAAAATTGAAGTTGATATTCTTGAAGGCCATAAAACCGGCTTTTATTTAGATCAACGTGATAGCCGTGCTGCGCTGGAGCGTTTTTCAAAAGATAAAACCGTATTAAATTGCTTTAGTTATACGGGGACGTTTTCTCTCTATGCCCTGCGTGGTGGCTGTAAGCATGTAACCAATGTCGATGTTTCACAACCAGCTCTTGATACAGCAAAGCGCAATGTTGAACATAACAACCTTGATTTAAATAAAGTCGACTTTGTAAAACAAGATGTATTTAAGTTATTGCGCCAATACCGTGAAGACGGCGTGATGTTTGATACGATTGTGATGGATCCGCCTAAATTTGCTGATAATAAAGCGCAGTTAACTGGGGCATGTCGGGGTTACAAAGATATTAATATGATTGCGATGCAAATATTAAAACCAGGCGGCACACTGCTTACTTTCTCATGCTCTGGTTTAATGGAACAAAATTTGTTTCAAAAAGTGGTTGCAGATGCAGCACTTGATGCAGGTAAAGATTTGCTGATCATGGAGCGCTTAAATCAAGCAGCTGACCACCCTATTGCGGGCAGCTACCCTGAAGGCTTTTATCTTAAAGGCCTTATTTGTAAGGTTTACTAAACACTAATTTTAGTTAAACTCAATAATTTCTAGCCCTGCGGTTATCGTGCCATCCTCTTCTGTGCTGGCACGTATCACCTTTGCAGTGGCTTTTAACGGTGCAATGCTTGGATGGGTTGATGCAATATCAACCGATAAAATTGAGTTAAGCTCTAATAAATCATCGAGCTGCAAGGAGAGCCCTGTTGCACTTAAGTCAAGGCAGGTACCTGTGTAACTTAGTCCTGCGACGGGCTCAATCGAGGTTAACTTAGCGGGTGTGTTAACCTGCATACGTCTGTAGTTTCGCTTATCTTCAGTAAACATAATTCCCTCTACACAATATTATTAATTTTTTCTCGTAGTACGGCGATAGAAAAAGGTTTTACAACGTAAGCATCACACCCTGAGTCAAAGCCTGCTTGTTGCTCAAGCTCTGACTCAAGTCCTGATATCATCACCACCGGAATGTGTTTTGTCTCTGGCGTATGTTTAAGTAGGCGACAGGTATCATAACCATCAAGCCCCGGCATACATACATCAAGCAAAATAATATCAGGCGGATTAGCAATGGCAGATGCTAAACAACTTTTACCAGAATCAGCATAGCTTAAATCAAATGTTGATGCTAACCCTGCTTTGAGTATTTCAAAATTGAAATACTCATCATCAACCACTAACAATTGTCGCGCTTGGTGTTTTAGTAATGAGGACATAGCAATGTCATTTCCTTCTCAAGTTAGTCCCTTAGGGTCTGTTGACCGTTCAAGGTTGAATTTGCAGTAGCCTGTTTGGTATTTAGGCAAGGCAGAGCCTATGTGGTGTGGTTTTTACTTAGCCCACTAGGTTACAAACCTCGCGCCGCGATTAAACCGCCCTTAGTTTGAACAAATTTTAATCCACAAAGGTCAACAGACCCTAGCTTAATAGCGAATAAAGGGATTATTCAATTTCTTTTATCGCATTTAACACACGTTTTGCTGAAATTGGATAAGGTGTACCTAAGGTTTGCGCAAATAAGGATACGCGTAATTCTTGCTGCATCCAAAAAATAGCCTCAACATCATCAGGCAATGGCATTCCTTTAGGGGTTTTATTCGTCAGTTTTTTATATTCTTGCGCCACTTTTTCAAGCTCTAGCACACATAATCTATCACGATTTGGGTCAACGGGTAGCTTTTCTAGTCGTTTTTGAATCGCTTTTAAGTAACGAATTAAATCGCCGAGCTTATCCGCCCCATGCTGGCTCACAAAACCTTTAAAAATAAGCGATTCTAACTGAGATTTAATATCGCCATGGGCAGTGATCATGGTTAAATCTACTCGCCCTTTCATTTTTTTATGCAGCGCATGAGCAATACTCAGTACTTGCTCTACTTGGGTTGCAATTGCTACTACGGTGTCGCCTAATTCGCCGCGAATATGCTCTTTAACCGTTTCAAATGCATCACTTGTACGAATATCTCCATATTTAACTAATAGGCTATCAACACCCGATGCAATGCAGTCATCTATTAAATCGGCAATTTTACCAAAAGGATTAAAGTACAACCCTAGCTTAGCCTTGTTTGGTAAATTTTGCTGCAGGTATTTAATGGGTGATGGTACGTTTAATAACACTAAACGACGCAACCCCTGCTGGTGCGCTAATTGCGCTTTAATTTCGTTATCGAATAACTCCACTGCCGCCGTTGATTTTTTATCCACCAGCGCAGGGTACGCTTTAATTTCGTATTGACCTTGCTTTTTCACATAGGATGTTGGTAACTCTCCAAAATCCCACTGTGTTAAATCGGTTTTTTCTATGCCTTTGTCGGCGACTTTAGATAAGGTGTCGGTGACCTTGCCTTGTAGCTGCGCTTTAAGTTTAGCTAAATCGAGTCCACGTGCCAGTAGCTTGTCGTGTTCATCGCGCACTTCAAATTGTAGCCTTAAATGCGGAGCAAGCGCAGTTAAATCCCACGCCTCAGGGCCTACACGGACGCCGGTCATACGTAGTAATCGATTGCTTAGCGAGTCGATTAACGAGCCTTGTAATGGCTCTATAGCCGCTAACACCGCATCGGCATAATTGGGCGCAGGAACAAAGTTACGACGCAATGACTTTGGTAATGACTTAATTAACCCACAAATTAACTCATGACGAAATGCCGGTATATGCCAATCAAAGCCACTTTCTTGCACTTGGTTTAACAGTGCAACGGGTATTTGTACGGCAACGCCATCAACCGCTTGGCCTGGATCAAAGTGATAGGTAAGCGGCAGCATCAAATTATCTTGCTGCCAAGTATCTGGGTAGTCAAATTCGGTAATGCTGCTGGCGCCATGTTGCATGAGCTCTTCGCGCGTCATGTGCAGGTAGTGTTTGTCATGTTGTTTTTGTGTTTTATACCATTTGATAAACGCAGCACGATTGTTAATATCGCTGGGTATTTTCTTCTCGTAAAACTCAAACAAGGTTTGCTCATCAACTAAAATATCGCGTCTACGAGACTTGTTCTCGAGCACTTGAATATCTTCAATTAATTCGCGGTTATACGCTAAAAATGCTTCATTTAATCCAAGCTCTTGTTCAACCAGCGCCGAGCGGATAAATAATTCGCGGCTTACTTTAGGATCAATCTTGCTATACACACACCGGCGTTTATTAACGATAAGCAGGCCGTAAAGTGTTTGTTGCTCAAAGGCAATGACTGCACCGGGCTTTTTCTCCCAGTGTGGCTCTGTATAGCTTCGTTTTACCAAATGTTGAGCAAACGGTTCTACCCAGTTCACATCAATTTTGGCATTAATACGGGCATAGAGTTTACTGGTTTCTACCAATTCAGCCGACATCATCCACTTGGGGCTCTTTTTAAACAAGCCAGATCCTGGAAAAATATGAAATTGGCTATTACGTGCGCCTTTATACAGCTGCTTTTCGTCTTTAAAACCGATATGACTAAGCATGCCACTTAACAGTGCTTTGTGAATAAGCTCGCTGTCTGCAACATTCGTAGTGGCTTTCATTTTCATTTCATTGCACACAGTGCTGATTTGATAAACGATGTCTTGCCATTCACGAATACGCATATACGCTAAAAAGTCTTTTTGACATAGCTTTCTAAACTGGCTATTGGTCAGCTCACTTTGCTGCTCTTCGAGGTAATTCCACAAGTTTAAAAAGGCGATAAAGTCAGAGTCTGGATCGTCAAAGCGACCGTGTTTTTCATTCGCTGCCTGGCGTTTTTCTTGTGGTCGTTCTCGTGGGTCTTGAATTGAGAGCGCAGCAACAATAATAATCACCTCACGCAATGCACCCAGCTTATGCGCAGTCAGCACCATTTTTGCTAAACGCGGATCCACTGGCAAACGACTCAGCTCTCGACCAGATTGCGTTAAACTGGTTTTTTGATGACGTTTAGCTTCTTTTACCGCTTGTAACTCTTCAAGCAGTGTTAAACCATCGTTAATGTTGCGGCTATCTGGGGCTTGCACAAAAGGAAATTGCGCCATATCACCTAATCCTAATGCCAGCATTTGTAAAATAACTGACGCTAAGTTAGTACGCAATATTTCAGGATCGGTAAATTCAGGACGCGATAAAAAATCGTCCTCTGAATACAAGCGAATACAAATACCCGCTTCAACACGTCCACAACGCCCCATTCGCTGATTAGCACTGGCTTGCGAAATAGGCTCTATGGGTAAACGTTGAACCTTTGTACGGTAACTGTAACGACTAATACGCGCCGTACCCGGGTCAATAACATAACGAATACCTGGCACCGTTAGCGATGTTTCAGCGACGTTGGTTGAGAGAATAATGTGGCGGCGCGAATGCGGCGCAAAAATACGATTTTGTTCAGCGTTCGATAGCCTTGAATACAAAGGTAATATATCGGTGTGTTTTAAATTACGCTTACTTAGCGCATCGGCGGTATCGCGTATTTCTCGCTCACCGTTTAAAAAGATCAGAATATCACCGGGGCCTTCAGCGCAAAGCTCATCGACCGCATCAAAA
Organism: Pseudoalteromonas sp. MER144-MNA-CIBAN-0113; assembly: GCF_040308965.1. Taxonomy (NCBI): domain Bacteria; kingdom Pseudomonadati; phylum Pseudomonadota; class Gammaproteobacteria; order Alteromonadales; family Pseudoalteromonadaceae; genus Pseudoalteromonas; species Pseudoalteromonas sp. MER144-MNA-CIBAN-0113. The sequence goes on along the minus strand of NZ_JBEOOG010000038.1, from coordinate 30,808 downwards.
ATCCCCTGTAACTGGTCGCCTTCGGCTTCCATGTCTTCTTTTTGGATATCACTGATGGGGTTATAGCGTACATCCACAGGGAATGTCCGGCCTGATACTTCAATAATTGGCGCATCATCAAAGTGCTTAGAAAAACGTTCTGGATCAATGGTCGCTGAGGTAATAATAACTTTTAAGTCAGGACGTTTAGGAAGTAAATTTTTAAGGTAACCTAAAATAAAATCAATGTTTAAACTGCGCTCATGCGCCTCATCAATAATAATGGTGTCGTATTGATTCAAAAAACGGTCTTGTTGTATTTCAGCTAATAAAATACCGTCGGTCATCAGTTTTATATAACTGTTATTAGAAACCTGATCGCTAAAACGAATTTTAAAACCCACTTGCTGACCAAGCTCGCATTGCATTTCTTCTGCTATACGATTGGCAACGCTACGTGCAGCTAAACGTCTAGGTTGAGTATGGCCTATATACCCATCAACCCCGCGGCCTAACTCTAAACACATTTTAGGAATTTGTGTGGTTTTACCTGAGCCGGTTTCACCAGCAATGATCACCACTTGATTATTCGCAATCGCCTCTTTAATGGTATCTTTTTTTTGACTGACCGGTAATTGCTCAGGATAAGTAACGTTAGGTAGCCCAGCTAAACGCTGCTCGCGAAGCGATTGACTGCGACTGATATCAGCCGTAATTTTTTCAAGCGCACTGGTAAGTTTTGCCTCGTCGGTAATTTTTTTTACGCCATGAAGGCGCTTTTTAAAACTGAATTGATCTTTTTTTAAGCACGTTTTTAGCTCGCCAAACAACTGACCTAGGTTTACCACCTGCATACCTTATAAAAATTAGTCAAAGAGCCCCGATTGTAGCAAATTAAATGGCTGGGGTTAATCCTGTAAAGGACATAACAATCAGCGGATTATTATATAAACCTCCAGCCACTAAAGAAAAACGCTTATTCGTCGCTAAAAATACCTACATAAGTCGCTTGCGTATTCGATTTACTCGCACGGTACATGCCTGTGGTGTTAAACGGCAGGCTAATATTGCCTTTTGTATCAACAATAATAACACCGCCTGTGCCGCCAATCGGTTTAAGCACCCCATTTATTACTTCATCCCCGGCTTGGGCAATGGTTTTACCTTGATACTTTACTCGTGCACAAATATCGCTTGCCACATTATAACGAATAAAATATTCGCCATGGCCAGTTGCCGATACCGCACACGAGGCGTTTTCTGCAAAGGTACCCGCGCCAATAACTGGTGCATCACCAATACGGCCAAAACGTTTTGCGGTCATTCCGCCAGTTGACGTACCCGCGGCTAAATTACCTTGTTTATCCAGTGCCACCGCCCCCACAGTCCCCATTTTATAATTAGCGGGTAACGCCTTATGCGCTGCTTGATAATCTTTATTGGTGTTTTTGCTCGCCTCTAGTTTTTCCTTTGCTTTTAATAAAGCTTCATAGCGATGCTTTGTATCAAATATATTATTCTCTACTAAGCTAACGCCTTGCTCTTTAGCAAACTCTTCTGCACCTTGGCCACTTAACATCACATGCACTGATTTTTCCATCACTAAACGGGCAAGTTTAATTGGACTTTCTATGTGCTTAATGCCCGAAACCGCTCCAGCTTGGCGGTTACGACCATCCATAATAGAGGCATCTAACTCATGGCTACCATCATAGGTGTATACCGCGCCGCGTCCGGCGTTAAAATAAGGCGATTGCTCTAACACTTCAATGGCTGCTGTGACTGCATCAAGGCTTTCTCCGCCTTGTTCAAGTACCTTATACCCAGTCTCAACAGCTTGAGCTAATTTATCGCGGTAAGCTTGCTCTTGCGCAGGTGTAAATTTACTTTTTTCGATTGTGCCTGCCCCGCCATGAATCGCAATGGCAAACGGCGTGCTCGCACTCAATGCAGATGAGCTCACACTCATTAAACTACCGCAAAGCAGTCCTAGTAATAGTGATTTTTTCATTGTGCGTTCTTTTGTTAGTTAAGATTAAAACTAATGTGAATGGTTACGTGGGGTTTTTCAAGTGAACTGAGTTTAATGGCATAAAAAAAGCGCCCTGAGGCGCTTTTTAAATTCTGTTTAAAAATTACGCTTGTTGCGCTTTTAAACGTGCTAAACGTGCTACTTGGTGAGTAGACGTTAAGAAAGAATAGATAGGTGCTAAATAACCGCGTTTGCGAAGCTCTAGGAAGTCTGCGTCGCTTAGCTCATTTAGTTTTTTCTCATCGATAAGGTAAATACCGTTGATGTCTTTTTTCTCGCCTTTAATATCAACTGTTAGCGTTTGTGCTACAAGTAGTTCTTTATCAGCAAGGAATTTAGTGAACGCATCCGTGACTTGTGAAAACTCAATAAACGATACTAACGCTTCTTTACGACGCTTAAGGTAATCAGTTTCTTCACCGTTTTCGAATAATGCATTACCGTCTTCTTCACCAACTAATGAGCTCGCTTCGTCAATTACGATACCAAATTGATCTTGCTCAGGGTGCTTTACTAAACCTAATGGGTAACGTGTCGTTGCCATAGGTGCAAAAGCAGCTGTCCATTTGTCGCCATCAACAAATAAGTTTTCACCTGGCTCTAGGCCAAACATAGCAACGGCTTGAAAAGTACCCGTTTCGTTATTTTTAACAAAAGACATTGGAAACTCATTGGCGATACGCGCAAACTCGTGTGCTACAACTGGCACTAAGTGTTGAGTTTTCATAAATTCGATATTGATGCCATTTTTAATTTTAGTGTTGGCATGTTTTTCGTTGTGTAAAGGCTGTACTTGTTGCTCCGCCATGTTACTGCTCCGTTATTTTATAAATTTGATTTTTTACTGTTAGTGTCCTAAGGCTAAAGGTTTTGGCAACAAAAAGGAAGTGAAAATTTTGTGGCAGTTTGTAGGTTATTAATTAACAAAAAATTATCGTTGATTATTTAAACAAATATATAAAAAACGTTACTTTTACAAACGTTCACCGACCTATTAGCCATTACATACACTCGCTGATAGCTTTGACAGCGTTGTCAGAGGTGGTATATTAATTTTAAAGCGAGGTAAGATGTTCACACTTAAATATTCTCATCAAAAATTAGAACTTAAAAATGAAAAATTTAACCATAAATCCACAGTTAAAAATTGAAAAGTTGATGATCCCTGGCACACAGGTATACGCTTACGTTGTTGATGATTTTCTTTTAGACACAAGCAGTGTAATGAATTTTGCCCATAACATAGCTTACTTTAATCCTATGTTCTCAGATAATTCCTTTTATCCGGGGATCCGCGATAATATGCCACAACCGTACTTGAGGTTGTTGCACGCATTTTTTCAAAATGAAATACTGCCTAAAATAGAAAACAAAAACTACCAAGAGTCTATTCTTCATAAAAGTTTGCTTTCATTAGTTTCATGTAAACCGGCTAATTTAATTGTCGATCAAAAAGTGCCCCATATCGATTCATGTGATGAAAGAGACTATGCGTTTGTGCATTATTTATCTGGTGAGGAACTCGGTGGCACCAGTATTTATAAATACATACCGCAAAACATTATTGAATTTAAAGAGCAACACAAACCACTATTGGCAGATATAGTTAACGATGTTAAAAATAACCCTGATGAACATCAAGGCTATTTAGCCGGTACCACTAGCTTATTTGAGCAGGTATTTAAAATAGATGCTAAATTTAATCGCCTAGTTATTTACCAAGGTAACTTATTACACAGTGCAAATATTTACTCTGAGAAAAGCTGCTTAGCAGATGCTAAAAAAGGCCGTCTGTCGATAGCCTCTTTTGCAAGTGTAAGATAAGGGTTAGATTGACTGAAGCCCATACTGTTTAATTTTATTTAAAAGCGCTCTGTGATCAGGAAGTTTATTTATTAAATAGTGATCAATCTCAGCTCTTTGTTTTAAACGCGCTAAACAGTGTGCCTGTTCTTTATCGGGGCTGTTAGACGCCTTAGTATTGTAATTCATTCCATAAAGTACAAATAAGAAGTTCTCTAGATAAAACACTTCAAACTGACTAAAAAAATCATCTCTGACTGGGGTGAACTCTTTCCACAAATTAAGTTTTTCTTTTAATGACGTGGAAATAGTGTCCTGGTTTTTATTTGCTACCCAAAAAGCTGAATCAGTGCGGTCTGATATACAGTAGTGAAGTTTAATAAAATCAATCACCCGCTCCCATGCATACCCCATAGCATGATTAAAACGCTCTTCTAGTTGCTCTAGCTGTGTTGTTGATGATGGAAAGCGTAACGTTAAAAATTTAGCTGAAAAGTCAGTTAATAATATTGATGTTGCCTCTAATGGTTCTAAAAAGCCTTGCGCTAAACCAAGCGCAACACAATTTTTATGCCAAAACTTTTTACGGTAACCGACCCGCATTGGTATTTTTCTGTAGGTAAGATCTTGCTTACTGTCACCTAAATAACGGTCAAGTTTTTCATGTGCCTATTCATCCGTCATATGGTTATCTGAATAAACAAAACCGACTCCACGCCTATTGGTGAGCGCAATATCCCAAATCCAGCCAGCTTGATGAGCGGTGGCGAGTGTATAAGGAGGAATAGCATCATCGGCTTTGGTTGGTACTTGCACCACTAATGCGCTGTTAATTAATAAACTCTCAGATACATCAACAAAAGGAACCTTTAACGCTTTACTCATAAGTAAAGATTCAAAACCTGAGCAGTCAATATAAAAGTCAAACTCAAGTTCTTCATTGTTATCTGTAATAAGTGCAGCAATACTGCCGTCATCGCCAAGCTTTACCTGTGTAACATGGGTGTGTATATGCTCTACAGAAAATTTTTCTTTTGCATTACAAGCGAGTAGTTGCGCAAACTTGCCTGCATTAAAATGATACGCGTAAGCCAGCTCCCCTTCATATTGGGCATTAGTGATATTTTTAGGCGCTAAACCTGCCTCACAAATAACATGCTGAGAAGATAAGCCTTGCGCATAGCTTTGACTTTTCTCTTTGTTATTTAACCAATAAGAAGTTAACTGTTTGGCATCATAAGGGCTTGGCACATCAAATAAATGATGAAAAAAGTTGCCTTCCCCATGTTTTTTCTTATCCATCCAGTTAATAAACTTTATTGACTGCTTGAACGTCGCATCACATTGCCTAATAAATTCATCTTCACGAATACCAAAGCTTTTTAGGGTATTCCTAATATCGGGGACTGTGCCTTCACCGACATCAATTGGCGGTATATCTGGGGACTCTATTAAAGTAACAGATATACCTTTACGATTGAGCATCTCTTTGCCAATGTGGTTTGCAGCTAACCAACCGGCTGTTCCACCACCTACAATTGCAACTTTTTTTATATCCATAAATCACCAATAAAGTTTAACCTCGTAAAAAAGCCCAGCAATGCTGGGCCTAGGTTATTTTTACTCATTTAGCGTATTAAAAACGCATTGTTACACCAAGCTTGTAACGTGCTTCACCTTCAAAACTCCACACAGGGAAGTCATTCAGTAAATCAGGGTTTGGTAATGAGGTAGATGCATCATTGTTACCCAGCTGAACGCTGTCTTCCTCTGTTAAGTTAATCCCTTCGAAAGTAACATCTAAGTAATCAGTTACAGAGTATGTTGCACTGAAATCTAGCTGTCCGTAGTCTTGATGCTCGCGGTTACCGTACCAACCTGGTGCTTCACGAATAATAAACTCTGAACGCCAGTTATATGCTAAACGAGCAGAAAAATCATCATTTTCATAAAAACCAACTACGTTATAGCTGTTTTTCGATGAATCAGAGAATACCCCAACACGGTCTGGGTAGTTTTCTGCTGGTGCTTGCGCATCTGAATAGGTGTAGTTAAATGAATAACCAAAGCCGTTATCGAATGAATCTTGAATTTGAAACTCAATACCTTCGATTGAACCACCCGTACCATTTGTCGATGAGCTTACTGTCCAACAGTCATATTGCTGAGCACCACACGGTGGCTCGCCGGCATCTGGGTTAGTCGTATAAACTGGGATGTCGATACCAATTTGTTGATTGGTTTGTTGTTGGGTAGAAATAAATGAGCTTACTTCTTTAGTGAAGTATGTGACGCTTAACATAGCATCGTCATCAAAATACCATTCAACACCAATGTCTGCTTGGAACGCTTTAAATGGGCTTAAACCTACATTACCCGTATTTAACACTTCATTTAAAGGACGGTTATCTGTATAACCCGCTAGATTACGCGTTGCAAATAAGTCTGCGTAATTAGGGCGAGAGATAACTTGCGCTGCTGAAGTACGTAAGATTAAGTCGTCAGCTAAGTCCATAACCACGTTTAAGCTTGGTAAGAACTCACTGTAATCAGCTTTGTCTGTAGATAACGTCGAGTCGTAAACACCTTCATCACTTAAATCATAGTAATCTGACGAAATATCAGTTGATATGTAACGAACACCTAAATTACCGCGAATACCACCGGTGTCAAAATCAGCCATCGCATATAAAGCAAAGTTTTCTTCTTCTATGGTGCCGTATGCTTGTGGACGTGCTGTATAACCTTCTGTCATTGCTAATGAATCAGCAATCATTAGATCCATATCAGGTTCAGGTATTACAAAACCACCACCGGCAGTCACGGTACCTGGGTAGTATTCATTAGCATTACGTACAGGTACTAAATCGGCATTCACATTGGCTGCATTACCATCTTGTACAACTTTGTGATCGGCATATCTTAAGCCAGTTTTAATTGCGGTAATAACACCAAGCTCAACAGGAATTTCAAAGTCTAAATTTAAGTAACTTTCTTCATCTGAATCAGGGTTGTATTCAGGCGCCCAAGTTTGTGGGCTGATGGTATCAGGTAAAATGCTAGCATCGTATGATTGGTTAGCTAAATTAAATCTAGTCACGTCGCCTGTCATATCAATAGACCCATTTAAGTCGCTATTGTTATTTGCAAACATACCATAGTTTGCCGTTGTTACATCACTGTCTGCGCTTGTTTTACCTACACGACCTTTAAAGGTGAATAACTCTGAGTCATATTTCCAATCTAAGTCAATAGTATCAGACTTCATGCTTGCTTTACGCGCCCATGTTTGGAAAAAAGCCGTGCCATTGCCGTCGATATTACGCGAAACACAGTTACCTGAGGCGTTCGTTTGTTCACATGAACCATCACCTGGGAATATAATGATTTGCGAGTTAGCATTGTTAGCATCTAGCTCTAAACTTGTATAAGTTAGACCTAAAACTAGCGAATCTGATGGCTGATATTGCATAGCTACGTTATACGCAGTACGCTCACGAGCTTGCTGGAAGGTTGTGGGTGCCATACCGCCACTCCAACCACCTGACGATTCAATACCGTTACGTTGATAATCTACTTCTGATAATGAACCCGCAGCTAAGATACCAAATGTTTCACCATCATTTTTCCAGCTGTACAAGCCTGAAAGCTCAGGATCTGTCTCTTCAGATACTGTACCGTAATCAGCTTTAACACTAGCAAATACAGTGTTTGCATCTAAATCTAGCGGTTTACGAGTTTTAACAATTACAGTACCGCCGATACCACCTTCAACTAGATTAGCTTGAGATGATTTATAAACTTCTAAGCCACCTACTAATTCAGAAGGTAGTAATGAATAATTAAAGCTACGATCGACCGCTTGTTGATCGAACCAGCTAGTTGAGGCAACAGTATGACCGTCAAGTAATGTGCGTGTTAATTGTGCTGATGCACCACGGATAGATACTTGCTGACCCTGTCCAAATTGACGAGATACACTGACACCAGAAATACGACCAAGAGATTCACCTACATCGCCATCAGGAAACTTACCAACGTCTTCAGCTGTTACAACATCAACAACGGCATTTGAAAAACGCTTGCCGTTTAAGTTTTCTTTATTTGAAGCGCGAATACCCGTAACTTGGATTACTTCAACATCTTCTTGAACTTTAGTTTCATCGGCTGCGAATGCAGCACCAGTGAACCCGGCTCCCATTACTAAGCCGATATTTACTGCTAATAAGCTTTTTTTAAAATTTTTAGCTAACACAGGATTCCCCTTGAATCATTTTGTTGGTTTTTGTTTATCATTTTGCCTACCGCCATGACAGCGCTGTCATAGTAGTAACAAACCATACATGCAAAATTACAATTTTGCTACATTTTTCCGCTTTTTTTGTATGAAAAATAGCTAATTCAACATTAAGCAAATGATTTTAAAGAAATTAATTATTGCATGAAAAAGCCGAATTAAATTTATTTAATTCGTTCACATTTCCAGCATGTACTTGAAGCATTTTTAAATTGATTTTGTTTAAAACGACGTGGTGAGTAGGAATTTTTAAACCGTAAAACATGCTTGTGAGTTAGTGTTTAATAAATTTAACCATTTGATTTTTTGGCTATAAGTAAAATTTATTCAGTATTTACAATCGGTGTAAAAGCCTATTTTATACTGCTAATTGTGGAGGCAATACTCAGCATTTCATCTTTATCTCTGCGCTGCTTTTTATAATTCAGCAAAGAGTAAAACAGATCAGCAATAAAAAAGGTCAGTAGCAAAAGCGACTGACCTTTCATTAAACCATCAATACAAAGAGGTTTAGCGCACATCTAATTTATATTAAAATTAGGGCGCCCAATACACTTCAATGTTGATCTCAGGGTGATTTAATACCGCACGTAACGGCATGTCATTCACATCGCCCCCCGCTAAAGCTTGTTTATAAACAGCCAACTTTTCATCGCCACTAATTAGCAATTTTACCACTTTAGATTGTGCAATCGCATTTAACGTTAAGCTCATGCGCTCAGTAATACTGCCTGTTACGTCACTTTGTATCGCGTTGATAGCGCACACAAGTTGGCTTGAATCTAGGCCGTTTTTCAGGCCTTGTGCATGTGGGAATAATGACGCGGTGTGGCCATCTGGGCCCATGCCTAAAATAGTCACATCAAAAGGACGTTTTAATGCTTGAAACTGCGCTTCACAGGCATCAACCCCTTGCTCTGCAGTAGCTGCTGTATTTTTCATGCTAATAAAATTAGCCGCTGCACCATGGTTTTGTAACAAAGTACGCTTGATGAATGCTTCATTACTCTTTTCATGACTTGCCTCAACCCAGCGCTCATCAACCATAGCAACATCAATGTTTTCCCAGTTTAAATCAAGGGTCGATAAATGTTTATAAGCCGGCTCAGGTGAAGAACCGCCTGAAACCATTAATACTGCACGGCCATCACGTTCAATGCCATCACGTAAAGCATGCTCTAGTGACTGAGATAATTCATCAGTCAGCGCAGCTTTATCGTCAAAAAACTTTTCTACTATTGTTGCCATCACTTATGCCTTATCGCCAGTATTAAACCAAACATGATTATTCTCTGCTAATAATTCATCTGCATCTTCAGGGCCCCAACTACCGGCTCTATACAGTGCTGGTTTACCTTTCTCTTGCCAACGTTCAATTATTGGATCAATCCACTTCCATGCTTGGCGTACTTCATCACGATGAATAAATAATGATGGATTATTCGCTGCAGCATCAAGCATTAAACGTTTGTAAGCATCTGAGTGAAAGCCATTACTATATGCTTGCGACAGCTCAATATTCATCGTTACAGGTTCAAGTTGCATGTCTAAATTATCTAAACGCTTCGACATCAGCGTTAATTGAATGCTTTCTTGTGGTTGTAAACGGATCACCAAACGGTTTGGCTCGATATTACCTACGCTGTCCTCATACACGTTATGAGATACTTTTTTATATTCAACCACAATTTCAGCGCAGCGCTTTGCCATACGTTTACCGGTACGCAGGTAAAAAGGCACACCGGCCCAACGCCAATTATCAATGTGCGCACGAATAGCCACGAAGGTTTCAGTTTTACTTGCCCCTTCGTTTAGCTCTTCTAGGTAACCTGGGACTATTTTACCGTTTAAATCACCCGGTACGTATTGCCCACGAATAATATTGTCATCAACATCGCTGCCCTCTAATGGGCGTAATGCTTCTAATACTTTTAACTTTTCATTGCGAATACTATTGGCTTTAAGTTTATGCGGTGACTCCATTGCGACTAAGCAAAGTAGCTGTAACAAGTGGTTTTGCACCATGTCACGCAAGGCACCGGCTTTATCATAAAAACCAGCGCGGCTCTCAAGCCCTACCGTTTCTGATAAGCTAATTTGGATGTTATCAATCGATTTAGCATCCCACATGTTTTCAAATAATGAATTTGAAAAACGCAATGCCATTAAGTTTTGAACGGTTTCTTTACCTAGGTAGTGGTCAATACGGAAGATTTGATCTTCGTCGAAGTACTGTGCAATTTTCGCATTAATAACTTCTGCAGACTCGCCACAATAGCCAATTGGTTTTTCTACAACAACACGTGAATTGGCTGTTATTAATTTTTTAGTGGATAGAATTTCACAACAAGTGCCATACACAGCTGGCGGAAGAGATAAGTAAAACACACGAGATTTATCGCTGTCGTCTTCATCAAGAATCTTTTTCAGTACATCCCAGTTATCATCCGCTTCGGTAACATTACTCACTACAGGCACTAAAAACGCTGAGAACGATTTCCAATCCTTAGCGTTATACTCGCCTTCGCTTAAAAATTCTTGTAATGCTTTGTGTGCGGTATCAATGTATTCATCACATTTACTTTGTTCGCGCACGGTAGGCAAAATACGTGAGCCTTGCGGTAAGTTACCTTCTTGATATGCTCGATACATTGCAGGAAGTAATTTGCGTAACGCAAGATCACCACCGCCCCCAAAAATTATAATATCAAAAGGATTAAGCATAGTTACTCTCTACGTTTATGCTACCTGCCACTACCGTATTGGTAATCAGTTATAGCGGTTTATTATCTGGATATGCAGGCCTTAGCACAAAGCCTACTAATGTTGTTCGTTATATGCGCCATAAAAAATGGGTCTAGGGACACTGTAATTCCTCTCACAAAAATACAGGCCCTAGGACTCCAGCGCTACCCGTTCAAAGGTATTTGGTTACTTATTGTGTAATAAGTGAATGTGTTACTGCGTACGGTGTTGTTTGTAGTACGCCATCAAGCCCTGTGTTGAGCTGTCGTGCTCATTAACCACGTTATCGTCGGTTAATTCAGCTTCAATTTTAGAGGCTAAACCTTTACCAAGCTCAACGCCCCACTGATCAAACGAACATATTTGTAAAAGAATACCGTGGCAAAAAATCTTATGTTCATACAGTGCAATTAAACGACCCACCGCTTTTGCATCAACCGTGTCTAATAATATAGACGTTGTTGGGCGGTTTCCTTGATGAATTTTATGCTTTAGTAGCATTTCAATTTGCGCAGGCGTTTTGCCTTTGGCTGCTAAATCAGCGGTTATCTGCTGCGCATCTACCCCGTTCATTAATGCTTCGGTTTGTGCAAAAAAGTTCGATAATAAAATATTGTGATGCTTATCAACGTTAACCTGTGGTTTTACAGAGCCAATAAAGTCCGCAGGGACAATTACATTGCCTTGGTGCAAACATTGATAAAACGCATGCTGGCCATTTATTCCCGTCATGCCCCAAATAATAGGCACGGTAGTGTAAGGTACTGTTTGCCCATCAAAAGTGACGTGCTTACCGTTACTTTCCATTTCACCCTGTTGTAAATACGCAGGCAACATATGCAATGCTTGGTCGTAAGGTAAAATAGCTTGCGAATCAAACCCTAAAAAGCTGGTATTCCATACACTCAACAGCGCCATAATTAAAGGAATATTCTGCTCAAGCGGTGCCGACTTAAAGTGCTCGTCAACTTCAAACGCCCCTTCTAAAATAGCTTCAAATGCTTCAAAGCCGGCATAAAGTGCAATAGGTAAACCAATCGCACTCCAAAGTGAAAAACGACCGCCAACCCAATCCCACATGGTAAATACGTTTTCGTCACTAATACCAAATGCCGCGGTTTTTTCTAAATTGGTGCTTACTGCCACAAAATGCTTTGCTATGGCGCTTTTATCTTTGGCGCTATTTAAAAACCAATCAACCGCTGTTTTTGAGTTGGTCATGGTTTCTGAGGTAGTAAAGGTTTTTGACGAAATAACAAATAACGTTGTTTCAGGGTCAACTTTATTCAATACCGACGCGATTTGTACGCCATCAGCATTAGAAACATAATGAACGTTTAACGGCTTATCAACCACTGCTTTAAGTGCTTCAGTTGCCGTTTGAGGGCCTAGGTTTGACCCCCCTACACCAATACTCACTACATCTTTCACCGCTTTACCGGTGTAACCTAACCACTGCCCGCTGCGTACTTTTTCAACAAAGGTTTTAATTTTAGCAAGTTCGCTATCGACCGCCTCAGTAATATTTTCACCGTCAACAATAAGCGGTGTATGGGCGCGATTTCTAAGTGCGGTATGCAATACGGCACGGTCTTCGGTGATATTTATTTTCTCACCGGCAAACATTTTTTCACGCCACGCTTCTATATCACACTCTTTAGCTAATGAGATTAATTGAGCGAAAACTTTCTCATCAATACGTTGTTTTGAATAATCAAACAATACACCGGGAATGTGAGTAGAAAATTGAGAAAAACGAGAATCGTCTTGTGCAAATAAAGTTTTCAGATGTGTTTGTGCCATCTTTTGTGCACTATTTTCTAGTGCTTGCCAACTTACTAACTCAGAACGGCTCGCCATGTAAACATCCCCTAATTTATTAATCTATTGATTTAAAGCGCTTTATTTAATTTTTTACGACGCAAAATAACCGAATTTTGTAAAAAGCAAAGCCCAATATTATAGCTTAAAAAGTCTAATTTGCGTTATTTTTATAAGCTTTGATGCAGATAATAGCGCAATTTTTTGCTTTTGACACCGGTATCATAAAATTAAAAATTGAATTTAACAACTGATCAGCCTCTCTCTTTAATGAAGATTTTATTAATTTCTAACTGTTCCAAATTAAAGCGAGCAAAAAAAAGGCCGACAAATGTCGGCCTTTCCTCTAAAAAACAATTAACCGGTTAACGCTAAACCACCCGATAAGTTATAAACACTGCTGTAACCAAGCTCAGTCAAATTTGCTGCCGCAATTTTTGAACGGTTACCACTGCGACACACCAAAATATACTGGTTGTTTTTGTCCAATTGGCCTTGCGTAAGTGCATGAGCCATTCGACTTAAAGGAATATTTAAGGTTTTCGTCATGGGTACGTTTAGCAATACGCTTAAATTATTAGCGCCATGTTCATAAGGTTCTCGGGTATCAATTAAATACGCATTGCCCTTTACCAGTATTTCTTTTGCTTGGTTAAAACTTAATTGCGAAGTTTCTACAGCAGGCTTGGCATTAACATAACCACAGAGCGTATTGGCTTGTGTGTGCTGTTGTAAATCTGCTTGCTGTTTTTGTGCGGCAAATTCAGCGTCATTAATATCACCTTTAAGTAAGGCTTGTAATAATGGCGTTTGCTGCTGTTGAACAGCCCAGTTCATTGCAAAGCACTGTTGGTAATCATGCCCTGAACACACCACACTTTGCGGATTCAGCTCTGCTGCTAACATCGTCAAGGAATGCGCCATTTGCATCGCATCTCCGCCATCAAGCGAGGTATTTCCAAGCCCTGCAGGTAAAATTAAATCACCGCAAAAACAGTACTGAACATCTCCATTATTCGCTTTTAATAAATAACTCACGCTATCTTGGCTATGCCCTGGTGTGGCTAGCTTTTCGAGTACGTGAGTGGTTAATTGCAATGTGTCGCTATTAGTTGGCCAGCCTAATTTATCAACCTCTCCAGCGACTAGGTTTTCTTTAAGTGCGCTGCGCATTAAATCAAGTGCGCAGTGACGTTCTTGATGCTCGTGCGTGTTTAAAATAGCGGTAATAGTTAAATTTTGCGTAGTTACTATTTTTTCAAAGCGAGGGATCAGTTCAATAATCGGATCGATAATAAATGCATGTTGATCATCTGTTACATACAACCAACTACATGCACCTTGGTGTCTAAATTGGGTAAGCCCTAAAGCACATACTTCTTGCACAGGAAAACTGCTATCAGAAATCACTAAACAGTTAGCTTGTAATACCGTTTTAAGCGCTCTAATTTGTTCACATGCATCATCTATTTGCGCCATCGTAGCAGCAGGGCCAAATGACAAACGAATAGCGTTTTCACTTTGCCATTGTGAGGCTCCCATCGCATCAAGCACAAAGCTCTGCGTAGCTCCTGTGCTGCATGCAGAACCACCGCTGACCCTAATACCTGCAGCGTCAAATAAATCAATAACTTCTTTACTGGTTAAATCGTTAACCGCAAAATTAAGCGTTGTGGGCACAGAGCAGGCAAAGTCATGATTAAAGGTAATACTTCCAAAAGTATCAACTAAGGCGCTATGCAGTTTATCTCGATACAAGTTAAGTACATTTATTGATTTAAAAGTCTCGTCTTGTTTATCTAGCAGCAAACTAAACAGCTTATTGAGCCCAGCTATACCAGGCAGGTTTTCTGTACCAGAGCGCATGCCACTTTCTTGGCCGCCACCGGCTATAAAAGGCGTGTATGGGCTGCCTTGACGAATATACAATAAACCTATGCCTTTAGGTGCATAAAGTTTATGCCCTGAAAAAGGCGCATAATCAATCGTTGTTTCACTTAGGTTGAGCTGTTGTTTGCCAAGCGCTTGTACACAATCAACCATCCAAGTGACTTGGCTATTACGACTACGAATCACCTTTTCTATGGCGCTTAGATCTTGGTAAACACCGGTTTCATTATTAACGGCCATCGTGCAAATCATCAAAGCGTTATCAATATGCTGAGCAATAAAGTCTAAATCTAAAATACCATCACGATTAACCGGAATTGCAATAATGTCAGCGTTAATCTCAAGCACTGTATTCCAATGCTTTAGCGTATTAGGCACCGCTTTATGCTCAGTTGCCCCATACAATAAAACGGGGTTTGGCTTTGTATGGTGTTTTGCATTAATGAGCGTCGATACGATGGCGGTTTGAATCCCCTCAGTGGCACCGGAGGTGAATAAAATATCACCTTGCTGCGCGCCAATGACGGTACGGGCTTTTTGCCTAGTTTGTTCTAATAAGTGCTTGGCTTGAATGCCGGTTATATGAGGACTTGAGGGATTACCAAAACAAATTTGCATAGCATGGCACACCACCTCTGCAATACATGGTAATACAGGTGTGGTCGCATTTGCATCGAGATAAACTTGAGCTTTGGGTTCATCTGGCAATAAAAACTCTGACATTAAAAACGCACCTTATTACTAAAAAATATATCTTATTCCCAATAGTACATAGTTTTGACAGGAATGAGTAATAATCTTTAGTAATTAAAGTGCGTTTACTATACCTTTTAGTTACCGAGCTCTTGCGCGAGTTCTTCGTGTTTGGATGACCAGGCATTAATAAGTGCTTTGACTAATGATGCTAATGGAATGGCAAAAAACACTCCCCAAAAACCCCATAGCCCACCAAAAAATAGCACCGCAACAATAATAAATACCGGATTTAAATCAACCGCTTCAGAGAACAATAAAGGCACCAATACGTTGCCATCGAGCGCTTGAATAATGCCGTATATAATTAAAACGGTCCAAAATTGAGTTTCTAAACCAAATTGAAACAGCGCTACTGCGGCCACTGGTATAGTTACTAACGCTGCGCCCACAAACGGAATAAGCACCGAAAAGCCTACGAGAACGCCTAAAAGCGCGGCGTACCGTAAGTCCAGTATGGTAAAAGCAATAAACGACACAGAACCAACAATTAAAATTTCAAATACTTTGCCACGAATATAATTCATTATTTGCTGATTCATTTCATGCCACACTTGTAAAATTAAGCGGCGTTGGCGTGGGATCATTTTAGCAATGCTGGCACTGAGCTCTACTTTATCTTTGAGCATAAAAAACACCAGTAGCGGTACCAAAATAAGGTAAATTAACCATGCTACAGCGTCTTTTAATGAATTAAGCGACGCAGACAATACCACTTGGCCAAAGTCGAGAACTTTGGTTTCAACGGTTACTACAATCGATTGTACTTGCTCTGCGCTAATAAGGCTGGGGTATTTATCAGGCAGATCGAGTAAAAACGATTTACCTTGTTCGACCATATGCGGTGTTTCTTGGACTAAGTTACTGCTTTGCTGCCAAAGCACAGGGCCTATAACCAATATTAAAGTGAGCATAATGCCAATAAATATCAGCATTACTATGCTGGTGGCAGTAAAACGCTTAAGGCCAAACCGTTCTAAGTGAACCACAGGCCAATCTAATAAATAAGCTATGATCAGTGCCACTAACACAGGCACAATTAATGGGCCAAAAAAATACAACATGGCAACCAGTGCCAACAATAAAAAAAGTAAAGTGACTGAATCAGGATCAGAAAACTTTTTTTCATACCATGCTTTTACATATTCAAACACGTAACGGCTCCACTAATAACAACCCCTGTTGTTTATTTAACTTGTAATAATACGCTTTTTTTTGCAAATATCGTTCAATATCATCAGTGTTTTGTTCTTGTGAGATATTAAAGGTAATTGCTTGTTTTAACGATATTGCATCACGCAGCCCTAATTTAAACTGAATAAATTGCTGTGGGCATTTATAAGTGCGTAAATTTAGCTCTAGCATACTCGTTTCGCTACCTATTCACATTAATAATAAGTCCTATAACAGGGCCAATTGAGATTAACCGCAGTTAAATTTAACTTTTTCTTAAAACAACCTCTGCAATGGTTTATCCTTATAACATCGTTAGCTATCAGGATACGTTAATGCCTAATTCGCATAATAAAGCGCAATTGCCTAGCAATCCAACTCTCAAAGAAATTAATTGGTTTAAAAAGCAAATTAATTGGGGGGAGCTGCCGCATTTTTATCATTTAGTGGCTTCATCGGTGAGTGAATGTGAAAGTATTTTAGATCACGGATTTGATAATGCCATTAAGCGTATTATCGACAAACGCAATTGGAATTTAGAAGCGCTGGGAATAGACCCCAACGAACTTTATGAAAAAGAAAGCAATAACAAGCCACGAATTTCACTGCATCAAGTGTTTACCGAGCGTGGTTTTGAATTACAAGCCTTCCCTTTTTCTAATGATACCGCCATCGATAGGTACGCACGACATGATGAGACAATGGAGTTTAGGTTATGGGATCCATTGACGATGAAAACCGTTATTCGCATTAATCAGTTACATAAATTCATTGGCTTTTACTTAGACCAAGGCGATGAGGCAGATAAAGCGCTTATATTACATTCTCACAAAGTGGTTCATAAAATTATTGCTTTTTTACAAACTCAATTGAACATTGTTAAGGTTGATGGGGTCACAATAAAGGCGTTTTATCAACTATGTGAAAAGGACAGCCGTTTATACACAGATGATCCTTCAAGTGCTAGTGCCCCTGATAAAAAATAAACAAGGAATATAATGCAGCTAAAATCAGCCTTTATCACTTTATGCAGTGCAGCGCTTACATTTAGCCTACTGATAAGTGAGCCGTTAAAGGCACAAACCAATCTTCAACTGCCCGACTTAGGCACTTCAGCCTTACAAGCATTGCCAATTGAAAAAGAAAAAGCGATTGGTGAAGTGATGATGATGCAGATCAGAGGCTCATCGCCTTTGATTAAAGATCCGGTGCTTGATGAATACCTAACAACTTTAGGTAGAAAGTTAGTTGCTAACGCCAATGATGTACGTTTTGGGTTTTCATTCTTTTGGTTAAATAATCCCGAAATCAATGCATTTGCATTTTATGGCGGCCATGTTGGTGTACACACCGGATTAATAGCCCAAGCCGATAACGAGAGTCAATTTGCATCGGTTCTTGGCCATGAAATTGCACACGTTACACAGCGCCACTTAGCAAGGCGCATTCAGCAGCAACAAGATAATAGCGGGCTTACCATTGCCGGCATGATTGCTGGTATTTTAGCCGCGGTTGTAGCCCCTGATGCCGGTATGGCTATTATTTCAGCCAGCCAAACACAATCAGCTTTCAGTCAGCTGACACATAGCCGTTCTGCCGAGCAAGAAGCAGACAGAATGGGCATGCAAACCCTCAACAACGCAGGGTTTGATGCCAGAGCATCAAGTGAATTTTTAACTAAACTTGCCGCACAAATTCGTTATAAATATAAACCACCGGCGTTTTTACTCACTCACCCTCTTCCTGAAAGTCGTGTGTCAGATGTTCGCCTTCGTGCCGAGCAATACCCTAAACGCCAGGTAAGCTCGAGCCTTGATTTTGACTTAGCAAAAAGCCGAGTTCTGGCGCGTTACGATAACAAACCCGAAAACGCAGAAGCCTTATTTAGAAAGTTAATGCGCGAAAACACCTATAACAACGTAGCATTACAATACGGTTTAGCTATTAGTTTGCTTGATCAAAAAAAGACGGATGAAGCACAACCTATTCTTGATGAGTTACTGGCAGACGATCCTAAAAACTTATTTTATATTGATACCAAAACAGATTTACTCATTGCACAAAAAAAAGCCGCAGAAGCTGTTAGTTACTTAAGCGAGTTAAATAATTATCGGCCAAATAACCAAGTGATCACCTTAAATTACGCCAACGCGGCATTAGAGGCTGAGCAATATGAGTTAGCTGAAAATATATTAAAGTCGTTTTTACTGGAAAAACCCGATCACAGTTTAGGCAAACAGCTTTTAACTGACGCCTACAAAAAACAAGAAAAATTGGCGGCCTACCATGAAGCCAATGCCGATGTATTATCTCAGTATGGTGCGTATTTAAAAGCGGCCGACGAAATACAAAAAGCGCTTAATTTTGTAGAGCCAAGTGAAAATGTTAAGCAACAGCGCTTAAAAGCGTTACTCACACAGTATCGGTTATTGCAAAAAGAGCTTGCGAGGCTTTAAGTCTTTAGTGAGTTCACCTAAAATAGCCACAATTTATACTTTGGATGTATTTTTATGTCAGTCACTATTTATCATAATCCGCGTTGTTCAAAATCACGCGAAACCCTTAACCTATTACAAAGTAAAAACATTGAACCGAGTGTTGTTGAATACTTAAAAACACCTCTTTCTCATGAGCAAATTAGTACCTTAATTTCTCAACTTGGGTTTAATTCGGCACGAGATTTGATGCGCACCAAAGAAGAGCAGTACAAAACGCTTAATTTAAAAGATGAAAACAGCGAGTCAGTGCTTATTGATGCCATGGTCAATCACCCAAAACTAATTGAGCGCCCTATTGTAGAAAATAACAATAAAGCCGCCCTAGGTCGCCCGCCTGAAAACGTATTAAGCGTCCTATAATGAGCACAACCATCGTGGTGCTGTATCACTCAAGCCATGGCTCAGTTGAAGCTATGGCGCATGAGATTGCAGAGTCAATAGAGCAACAAGGCGCAACCGCATTACTGCGTACTTTTGTGGCCAAAAGCACGCACGACATTGTGATCAGTAAAGATGATTTAGTTGCCTGCGACGGGCTTGCATTTGGTACGCCGACCCGCTTTGGCATGATGGCCTCACAAGCAAAAACGTTTTGGGAAACCACCAGCGATCTTTGGCTCAAAGGCCAACTTATTGATAAACCTGCCTGTGTGTTTTCATCATCAAGCAGTATGCATGGTGGCAATGAAGCAACCCTACTCAATTTGTCATTGCCTTTGTTACACCATGGGATGATGTTGATGGGCGTACCTTACGATGTACCTGAGTTGCTCGGCACCGAAACAGGAGGAACACCTTATGGCGCCTCTCACGTTGCAGGTAGCAATAACAGCTCAACCCTGAGTAAGGATGAAATTAAAATATGTCAAAGCGTAGGAAAACGCCTGACTCAAGTTGCGAGTAAACTTAAATGATTCAAGCAAGCGAGCCTGCTAAAAAACCGATTACCACTAAATTTCAGCGCCTAGCCTTATTTGGTTATATTGGTCTGCTTATTTTAATGCCGTTATGGATGTTTGTATTAGCCCCTAGAGACGGCCACAGTAACACCTTTCTTTTCTTAGTGTATGTATTGCCACTATTACTGCCATTAAAAGGCATATTACAAGATAAAACCTACACCTATGCGTGGGCTAATTTTATTGTTATGTTTTACTTTATCCATGGCTTTACATTGCTGTGGGTCGCACAAGATGAGCTTATATGGGTATTGCTTGAGTTATTATTTGCCTCATCTATGTTTATTGGCTGTACTTATTATGCGCGCCATAGAGGGCAAGAACTTGGGCTTAAAATTCGCAAGCTTAAAGATGAGCTCGCTGAAGAAAAAGCCGCACACGAGCACGATAAAAACAACCCGTAATAAATACCCAACAATGCAAAAACGCGCTAATTAGCGCGTTTTTTTGTAGCAAAACATTAACTTTTAAACTAACTCGCTTAAAGCTGCCAGCCCCACAATACAGGCTAAACCTAGTTGTGCAACAAGACTAAAAACCGACATCATTCTTATTAAAAACAATCCCCACGGGTGTTTTACATGCGGGTACAATGAGCAGCGCTTTAAGTTCGTTGCAAAGAAAAAACACACCACCGCCGTCATAGTCATAAAAAGAGTAAGCTCACTTTTTATAGTGATGTTTTCATCAAAAAAGAAAAATAACTGTAGCGGTAATAATAAAGCCACAACTGCATGTAGCACATGTACCTTTTTAATTCGCTCTAGCTGTCCCTCTGGCGATAACTCTTTAATACCAAAGTCACGCTCAAGGCACTTAACTAAGTTGCTGGCTTTTATACTAACCGCTAATCGGTAACAACTTAACCCCTCGTTATTTCGCGCTCTAAAGTCATACCCTGCTTTGAGCAGTAAAATCATTAACGATTCGTTTTTACTTATCACCGCGTAATGCAGCGCCGTATTACCTTGGCCGTCTACCGCTTTTTTATCTTGGTACTGCAGGAGTGTTTCTACTACATTTACGTAGCCTTTTTCTGCCGCCCACATAAATGCTGTTTTATTATCTTCATCGGTTAAGGTGCCCGTGGCGCCTTGCTCAATAAAGCGCATTGCCATGGTTTGCTTAGCTTTTTTCTTGTTTAAATGCGCAAGTAAGGCATTTTCTAACAACACAATAGAGTCAACATCAGGAGACACCTGAGTTAACAAAGTAAAGTAATCTTTGCCAGCAGCCACTTTTTCGCTGGTCAGCTCTGCTAAGTGATCAATATCAGCAATCGACTGGGGAATATGCGCACTTAAACGCTCTCTAAAATCGACCTCTTTCCAAATAGATAAGGTATCTTCAGCTGAGAGCTTTGCACCTTGCTCTAGCGCATGCTCTATCAGAGTAAAAAAGCGTTTACTAAAAAATAAGCTAATTAAAGAAAGTGGCGTTTCAATGTTATTTTGTGCCGACACACTTGCATACTTTTCAAGTCGCTGACACAGCATTAGCACAATATTTTCTATGCTGTAATCATTGGCAAAATAATGCTCTTTCAGTGCAGCAATATACTCTTGTGCGTTTTCATCATATTCAGAAATATGCTGAAAATAACACTCTTCAAATGGCTCTAAGGGGGTTAACCAGGTTAAATAATAAATTGGGGGTAAAACAGTGGTGCATACACCATTATCTTCTTCAGTAGAGCGACAGGCGGGCCAAGCTTCTAAAGCATCTAAAATGAAGGCACCGTTTTGTTCAACCAGCCCTTTGACCAGTAACGGGTATTCCTTTGGCCAAATTAGTACATTTTCCATTAAAACAACACAACTCCAGTGTAGCTCGGGTGAGTAGTCAGTTATAACAGTATTTAGCTGACACCACGCTTAATCAAAGAAGCCTATATTCTACCACAGCTAGGTAGCCAAGCTAGCGTAAACTCATGCAATATAGGCCAAAATACAAAAGCAGCTAACGACATCTGCCATTAGCTGCTTTTAGGTTGGAGCTGTTAATTGCAAAAGTACTAACTTTGCTGAAGTTCTGCTGTGACTTGGTCTAATCCCACATCAGAAATACGTTGAATGATCTCTTTTTGCTTAGCACTGAGTAACGAAATTCCCTCTGCAACAATATCGTATACCTTCCACTGGTTGTTGTTACCTAAACGCAATTTAAAGTGCAAATCAATGGTTGGCTTATTCGGTTCAATAATTTGCGTTTTTACCGTAGCAAATTTAGAGTCGCTTGCAGCAGAGTCTTGCTCAAATATTACATCCTGCCCTGTGTACTTCATAAGCGCACCGGCATATGTTCCTGTTAAGTAATGCTCTACAGCATTAATAAACGCAACACCTTGTTCGCGGTTAATACCTTTAATATGCTTACCTAATAATTTAAACGACACAAACTTAACATCAATATGTGGCATTAAACGCTGCTGAACAATTAACGACATGGCTTCTTTGCTGGCATCGCCTTTCGCATTTACCTGTCCAATATCGTTAAATAATGATTCTGCTACAGTTTGCAATAACTGCTTAGGTGATGGCTGCGTTTGTGCATACAAAGTGCTACTGAAAAAAACAGCAATAACCACTAAAAGCTTTATAAGTTTCATAAAAAATGCATAGTTTAAATAATTAATTTAAGCGTAATTTACGCAAATAACAGGCAATAAAAAAGGCATAAATAAGCAACTTATTAATGCCTAATTGGCACCAATTGAATTAATTAAATAAATTCAATTGGTTAAATAAATCAGTTAACAAGCCATATACAAGCGGCTTTTTGTCCTCATTGAAAACACCAATTCACCGCCCTTATTATCCCTTTAATATTTTGACTTAAACCCTAGTTGGCCGTTATGAAAACCTCATACAACAGACTTTTTGTTCTTGTTTTTACCCTGTTTATATTGGCTACCAAAGCCGCTTATGCATCCTCTAACCATGGTTATGCCGTCGATTTTTTAAAAGGAGAAGGCAATGTAACAGGGGCAAAGCTTGCGTATCAATATCACCCTCAAGGAATGCAAAACTTTGTCGGCGATGCTCGTTTTTATTTAGAAAGCAGCGTTAACGTGTGGCAATACCGCCATGATCAACAATCACAATCCAACGTGGTCTTGGCTGTGTCACCGGTGGTGCAATTTCCAGCATTTAGTGTATACAACACCCCCTTTTATGTAGAGGCTGGCATTGGTTTTTCATTACTTGATGAGCGCTATTTTGCTGGTAAAAACCTAAGTACTCACTATCAGTTTGAAGATAGGATAGGCCTAGTGGCAGATTTTGGTGAAACTAATGTAGCGCTGCGAATTATTCACTATTCAAACGCCGGATTTAAATCGCCAAACCCAGGCATTAACTTTTTAACGTTATCGGTGGCACAACGGTTTTAATTGCTTATTTACAGTCCTAGAGAGGATTGCGGCTTTTATTTAAAGTGGTCATAATTACCGCTTAATAAAAAATAAGAGCATCGCAATGCAAATTTGGCAAATCGTACTCGTTATCGTGATTGTACTGGCTATTGTTATCGGCAATTTAGTACTGCTGCGTTTAAGTGCAAAAAGCGAGTTTAAACCCTCAGCACCAAGCTCGTCTTCGCAAAGCAAAGAAACAAAAAAGCCCTGAATAATCAGGGCTTTTTTTCGTTTAAATGATTGTTCTAGCCAACTAACCAGTGTGCCATTAAGGCAATAACTGGCAAGGTTACTAAAGTTCTGAGAATAAAAATAACAAATAACTCAAAAATATTAACCGGTATTTTACTACCCAATAAAAGTGCGCCCACTTCAGACATATAAATAAGTTGCGTTACACTCATTGCCGCAATAATAAAACGTGTTACATCGCTTTCAATTGAGCCTGCGGCTAAAATAGACGGAATAAACATATCTGCAAATCCCACCATAATCGTTTGCGCCGCCATTTCGGCTTCAGGTATTTGTAGTAATTCTAAAAATGGAATAAACGGCATACCTAAATATTGAAATATTGGCGTGTACTCAGCAATAATTAAAGCAAATGTACCCACAGCCATTACCACAGGTAATACTGCAAACACCATATCAAATGCGTTGTGTAAGCCCTCTTCAATTGTGCCTTTTAAACCTGGTGCTTTTTCTGCTTTAGTTAATGCAACATCAAGTGAATGCTTAAATAATGTTTTGCCTTCAGGAACCAATTCAGCGTTTCCATCGGGCTCTTCACCATCAATAAGCACGTCCTTTTTAAAACGCAGTGGCGGTAAACGCGGAACAATTATCGCAGCCACTACACCCGCTAAACACACGGTTAGGTAAAAAGGTGCAAATAAATATTCAAGCTTTACTTGGCCAATAACAACCAAGCAAAAGGTAATTGATACAGCAGAGAAAGTGGTACCAATAATCGCAGCTTCACGTTGAGTGTAGTATTTATCTTCATACTGGCGTGCAGTCATTAAAATACCGACGCTGCCATCACCTAACCACGAAGCAACACAGTTAACTGCACTGCGCCCTGGTACGCCAAACAATGGACGCATTACTTTAGTAAGTAAGGTACCCGCCAGCTCAAGTAAACCAAAATTAAGTAATAACGGCAGTAACAAGCCCGCTAAAATAAACACCGAAAACAACACCGGTAGTAAATCTTTTAATACTAATAAACCGGTATTTTCTGAGGTAATAGCATGCGGTCCAACTTGAAAATAAGTTAAAAGCACAAACGCCATACCAAATAACCGTGTTACTAACCAAATCCAACTCACATTAAACAAATGATTTAATAAGCGAAATTTGGTTAAGCTTTTCGGTTTAAACACACTAAATATCAACGACATAACGCCAGTAATACAAATAATTGTCGCTATTAACCCAAGCGCTATCTCACTAAATAAAGCTTGAATTGCTTTTGCCATTACCGCAATAGGGATCGTCATTATTTCGCCAGACGGTACTGGCGTCATGAACAAAAAAACACCGATTAAAGAAGGAATTAAAAAAACCAACCATACTTTCAAATCATAACTTTTTTGGACCGGTGCTGGGCGTGATGAATCTAACTGAGACATATTTTCAACCTGTAAAAACCACAAAAAGAGCTAAGTGCTCTTTTTGTGGGAAGTATTTATATTTATTAAATTTTAATACCGCGCTTGATTAACGCCGCTTCTAATGCTTGTTGTAACCCATTCATTGTACCTGGTTCAAGCGTTTCGCCTTTGTCATCCATCCACGTTAGACTGGTGCCACCTTGTTTGATTTTGCTAACCAAAATTTGGTATTGACCTTCATCAATTGGAAGCTCTGTTGGTTCATCGCCCCAAATTGAATCCCACACACTGCTTTCTACTTTCGCATAATCTGCTGTAATTAAACCTGTCTCTTGGTTTACTTCAACAATTGTGAACGACAAACGCTCTAAAAATCCAGAAAAGCGATCGAATACGGTGTCATACGTTTGCTCAGTAACAAGTGCGGCATTGCCTTTGTTATCAAACCCGAGTTCTAACGAGATGATCCCTTGACGCTTACGCATATCAACTTCAAGCTGACGGTAGCGGTAATCAAACTCGCTCACTACTTGGTTAAGCGCACGCACTTCAAGCTGTTGTTTTAATAAATCAGTTAGCGGCTTATCACCTTTAAAATCAATAAGCTCAGCGGTTAA
The DNA here is from genome assembly GCF_040308965.1 of Pseudoalteromonas sp. MER144-MNA-CIBAN-0113. Lineage (NCBI taxonomy): Bacteria > Pseudomonadati > Pseudomonadota > Gammaproteobacteria > Alteromonadales > Pseudoalteromonadaceae > Pseudoalteromonas > Pseudoalteromonas sp. MER144-MNA-CIBAN-0113. The sequence goes on along the minus strand of NZ_JBEOOG010000038.1, from coordinate 5,210 downwards.
AGACGCTGTGCGTTGGTGTTCTTTTTCTTCAATGGTAAATTTAAAACGCTCTAAATCAACGCTTTCATCATTGCCCCATAACCAGCTTTCTTCAGGCTTTACAATAGCGTACCAATCGGTTACGAGTGTTCCTTGCGTTTTATCTTGCTGTGTTGCGTTAATGTTATTATCAGCAAGCACGGCTTGAATCGAATCCCAAATGAACACATCTAAATCTTCAATGCCGTCATTTTTATCAAAATAAATACGCGCTTGTTTATCTGCTTCCTCAACCCAACTGCCTTTAGCAATGGTTAAAACTTGCGCCGGCGGACGATAGTTTGTTGCCTCCGGATTATTATCATATTGACCAACATCCATTTTATAAACAGGATCTTGAGCGGGTTGAGATAACGATGCAGGCGCTTTAACCGGCTCATGGGCGCGGTAATTACGCTCATTATGAGCATCACTTGTAAATACACTACACCCTGACAAACTTACCAATACACTTACTGCTAGTGCTTTTGGGATCCAATACTGCACAGATAATTCTCCTTAGCATACCCTTAATTGTTTTAACAAATATATGAGTGGGTAATACCGATTTGGTTCAGTGTAAAATCAATATTAACTTTACATTTATAATTTGCTTGCCTAACTGCATTCAGCCTATGAGATAACAAACGGACTAGGCTACAAATAGACACATTTTTGCTATGGTACTTTCACAAGCTTGTAAAAACAAGAAACACTGCACTATTAACCGCCTAAAATTAACCGCCGCTATAGTTTAACGCGGGTTTTGTGTTAAACTTTGCCGCCGTGCAACGCTACGTGTTTATTTTTTTGTTGCCAAGTCGGTTGTTTTCATCCAAGTAACTTAGGTACTTTAAAACCCATGACTGCATTTTCAAATCATCAAATTGTTTTAACCGCAATTGGCGAGGATAGATCGGGCATCGTCAGTGAACTTACGCAACTCGTAAGCGATTGCCACTGTAATATTATAGATAGCCGTATTGCAATTTTAGGCAACGAATTCACCTTTATTATGCTACTAAGCGGTGATATGTCAGCCATTAGCCGCATAGAGCATACATTACCGACCAAAGGTATGGAGCTTGGCCTGCTCACTATGATGAAGCGTACTTCAAGCCATAATCAAAGCGAATTTTGTGCAGGCTATACCTTAGAATATACCGGCATAGACACCCCTGGCACATTAAGTAAAGTAACGCGTTTTTTTGCAGATAATAATATTAATATTTGCTCATTAAAGTCAGACACCTACGAAGAAGAAACTGAGCTAAAAATGCGCTGTGAACTTGAATTTAATATTCCCGTTGACGTTGATATTGACCAATTTAAAATTAGTTTTGAAAACCTTTCGCACGTTTTAAACGTAGATTACATCTTTCGACGTATTCGCTAAGGAGTTTAGCATGAACAAAATTACCCCATTACAAAGTGGCGACACAGCACCGGCTTTTAGCTTACAAAACCAAAATGACGAAACCGTCGTGCTCAGCGAGTTATTAAAAGAAAAACAAGTACTGGTATACTTTTATCCTAAGGCGTCAACGCCTGGCTGTACAGTACAAGCCGAAAACCTGCGTGACCAACAAGCCGAGCTTGCTAAATTTAACACCCATGTTGTTGGCATAAGCCCAGATCCGATTAAGCGTCTTAAAAACTTTGAAACAAAAAAAGAGCTTAACTTTGACCTACTCTCAGATGAAGATCATGCCATTGCTGAGGCATTTGGGGTGTGGGGCTATAAAAAGTTTATGGGCAAAGAATATGACGGTATTCACCGCCTCACTTTCTTAGTAGGCCAAGACGGTAAAATTAAACACTTGTTTGATAAATTCAAAACCAAAGATCACCACCAAGTGGTATTAGATTATTTAGCAGCTGAATAAAGGCTAAAGGCTAAAGGCTAAAGGCTAAAGGCTAAAGGCTAAAGGCTAAAGGCTAAAGGCTAAAGGCTAAAGGCTAAACAAGATAAAAATAAAAGCGTTGCTCAAGAGCAACGCTTTTTTGGTTTTTAAAGCACCAAATCAATTAAGCTATCGTTGCCAATAAAGCGGTTCACCGAAAACATCAGCAAAGTAATCAATAAGCGCCCTAACATTTAAAGGGGCATAGCGTGTGTGTGGATAAATAGCCGCTATTTGCTGAGGCTCTGTTTTAATTGCTGCATCATAATTAGGTAACACCTTTACTAAAGTACCCGCCTTTAAATGCTCACCAATAAGCCAATCAGGAAACAGCACTAAACCCATGCCTTTTAATGCACAAGTTAATAATGTATCAGCGTTATTTGAGGCAAGTAATGGTGCAACAGAGTAATGAGCCCATGATGCATTTTTAGCTTTAAACAGCCAACGATTCGCGCCTGAAGAACCTTTGTAAATTAAGCATTGATGATTTTTAAGTGCAGATGGGTTAGTAATTTTAGGGTTGTTTTTCAAATACGCTGGTGAGGCTGCTAAATGATACACTTGAGTACCAAATACGCGCGCATGTAACGAAGAGTCGGTTAACGCACCGATACGAAATATAACATCGGTGGCATCTCGATGCGGGTCAATAAAGTCATCAGTAAGTGTTAACTCTATTTGTAAGTTTGGGTAGCGAATACTTAACTCAGGCAACCAAGGAGCAATGTGCCTTTGGCCAAAAAATACAGGCGCATTAATTCTAATTAACCCGGTTGGTTCGAGCGTTCTGTCTTGCAGCTCTTTTCTCGCGTCATTCATTTGCTCGGTGATTGTTTGTGCATAATCTAAAAACAACCGACCCGCTTCTGTTGGCACAACAGCACGGGTATTTCGATAAAAAAGCTGCTGCCCTAGTGCATCTTCTAATTGTTGAATAGTGCGTGAAATATTTGACGCAGACACCCCCTCTCGCCTAGCCACCTCTGAAAAACTATGGGTATTAAAAACACCGATAAACGTAACGAGTGTTTTAATGCTCACTGTATTTATGCCATTCATTTGTGCAATTCCTGCAAAAGTCATTTCTGGATTGTAGCGTTTTTCTGGCTTATTAGCTGGGTTAAAATTGTATTAATTACTATTTGGAGGATATAAATGCAATTTCTATTAATATTACTGACCTTTATGGGCGGTATGGGTTTGTCCGTAGAAGCTGGGTTATTAGGGCCTTTGGGTTGTGAAGTGGGTGAACTGTGGGCCACATTTAGTATATTTGCGGTTGGTGCCGCCTTAACATTTTTGCTAATGCTGTTTTTTAGCCCTCGTAATAGTCCTTCATTTTTTAGCCAGCCCCCTTCTTTATTATTAGGTGGTGTGCTTGGCCCTGTTTACGTGGTTATTTTAACAATTGCAACGCCAAACATCGGCATAGCCATGACAATGATCGGCATACTCGCAGGGCAAATTTTCAAAAGCTTAATTATTGACCATTACGGTTTGTTTGGCACCACTGAACGCAAAATCGATGTTAAACGCATTATTGCTTTGGCGTTTATTATTATCTCTCTGGTTTTTATGGCACAAGGATAAACTCACTATGACTATTATTATGATTTTTCTAGCTGTAATTGGTGGCGCAACATTAAGCATTCAAGCAGCCTTAAACGGACGACTAGGCGGTAACGTCGGTGTTTTTAAAAGTGCTTTTTTAACCTTTTCTGTTGGTGCACTAGTAACCGCACTGCTCATATTTTATTTTGAATCAAATCATGCTGTAACCTTAATGGATGTACCAAAATGGCAGCTACTTGGTGCCATGTGTGGCGTACCATACATTGTTATTATGGTGCTTGCGGTGCAAAAAATAGGCGCAGCGGTGGCAACCGTCGCGGTTATTTTTGGTCAACTAACCATGAGTGTATTAATTGATAATTTTGGCTGGCTTGGTAATGAGGCTATTGCATTGTCACCCAGTCGACTAGCGGCGTTAGTGTGTTTAGCCATTGCATTATTTTTTATTTATTCAAGCGGTAAAGTTGAAAACAAAAAATCGTAGTATAAACCTAAAAAACGTTGCTCAAAGGCAACGTTTTTTATTGCTTTAGCACTTTAAACTTTGGCATCGCGGCCGATAACAACATTAATAAACATACTATTATGGATAATAAACCGTGATACAGCTAAATAAACACTCAGCCTTTGACGTTAAAATTACAGCCGAAAAAACAAATATTGCACAACAAACAAAAGACACAACAAAAAATCAGGACAACACTGATTATCAATTATCAGACAAAGAACGCAATAAACTCTCAGGAAAAGAGGCTGAGCAAAACGCTGAAAAAGCAACAAATTCAGAAATGCCTGAATATATCGCAAAAATGATAGAGCAACTTAAAGAGCTCAAACAGCAGCTTGAAGAACAAAAAGAACAACTCACTCAATTACAAGCTCAATTCGATCCGGAAGACGAGGTCATACAAGCACAAATTGAAGCACAGGCAAATATTGTTTCATCAACACAATCTCAAGTAGTCGCGCTAGTGCAAATGATTAGCCAAGCCATGAAAGACGCCGGTATTACTGACGCGGGTGCACTTGTTAGTGCCATTGTTTGAATTTTCAGAGCCAAGTATTCAGCGTTATACTAATCTACCTTGCAAAGGCGGCTTTATTTTTATCATCGGCTTATTATTTCAATGATAAATGTGCCTACCCTAGCGGTTAAACAACCACGTTGTGTTTGCGTTCTCACTCTTCATCTAACAGTGCATGCTGATAAATTTTATTAAACTGTTCAGCAGGTAAGTCAGCCGCAAAGTGGTATATAAGCGCTTTATATTCATCGCTTTGAATTAATTTTGAGAGTGTATTATTAAAGTCCTGCATAAATTTTATATTTTCTTCACTGCGCTCACACATTAAATGCCCAACAGTAAACGATGTTTTTAATTTCAAATCAAAGATATTATTTTAAAAGTTGGTAAAGGCGGCTTACCACCTACAACAAAAGAAGATCTAGATTCACTTGTACTAATTTACATGGAACGTGCTTTGGTTGATATTTTTTCAGGTAGGACAGATACTACCCCATTGATTATTCATAAAATTATTAGATTATTTGATTTTATAGGCAGAGAAAAAGAGAGCGGTAATGATCTTATTGCAGATTCATTAATTGACTCTGTTGAATTTGGTTTTAGAGAAGTGAATCGCCCCGTGTTTGCCAGAGACTCAATAACTTGAGAAACTGGAACTATGAAAAAATCAAATCGCTATACATCA
>NZ_JBEOOG010000037.1:0-38768 GCF_040308965.1 Pseudoalteromonas sp. MER144-MNA-CIBAN-0113 | reverse complement strand
TTTTTCACCCAAATTTGTATGCTTATTAGCATAACATTTCTTTCTTAATGGGTGGCCAAATTAACTATGCCACTACAAAGTGACATACAAATAGTTTGGGGTAATCGTTTCCATCAAGAATAAAGCTTCGTAGCTTCAAGTAAAGTTTGAAAGTCGGAAGAAATGTGCTGGTTATTTCGAAGTTCTGGGTTTTGCCTTTAGCGCGTTGTTTTATGGTCTTAAAGCCTTGGCATGTATTTTTTGTAATAAACTCTTCGGACCAAGTCATTTCGAAAGCTTGTTTTGAGTTCATCCCAGTATTTGCGAGAAACAAATTGTAAAAAGCTGCTTGAGCGTAGTTAAATAAGAAAATACGAATGTAATGTCGTGGTGTTGTATTTACTTGATGCTTTAGCGTTATTGCACTTTTGACGGCGGTTTGCGCAGAATATTTTTTACGGGCTTCATCGTATAAGTGTTCAATTTCTTCGGGTTGTGAAATGCATCCATTGAGATAGTCGTATGCATAATATTTATTTGGCCAATTCTGCCTTGATTTTAGCATTGCTGCAGTTGCGAAAACTTTTTTCTGTGGCATAAGCCAAACTGATTGGTTTGTAAGTTCTAATAAGTAAGGCAGTGGCTTTTGATTAATTAAAATGTCAGATATTTGATTCAAAATTTGCTCATAGCACTTGAGCTGATGCATCACGTCTTTATTCAGTGGCGAGAGTGTTGAGTTGACTGAACTCATGTTCTTTTTAAGTAAAACAAGACCTTCAATAAGCATTGATTGATCTACGCCTAGGCTGGATGCAAGCCATTTAATTGCATTATTTTGAGCAGTAACAGCGGTCAAGATGCTTCTTGAATGTTTCCTAAGAAGTCCCTTCTGATACTCAATAAAAGCAATTACAGTTGTATTTGCTCTTTTTACGTTACTAAAAAAATGGCTGTGTCCAGAGCTGTCACACCAATCAATAAAACGCCCGAAATTTTTCAACTCTTGAATTAAGGAGGACTCTTTTTTCCCTGAAGTCAGTTCAAGGATTATCTTATCAAGCAAGTTCTCTATTCTTACCTTTCTATGGTCCAGAATACTGCCAAGGCGAACTAGTCTTTGGCTACGATTTGCTCTTAGTCGATTTTGATAACACCAAGCTCCAATGTCTAAAGGATTGGCTCGACTTTCAAATTTAATAGCTAGTGTTGAGTAATCAAAAATATTTACAGTGTCCGAAAGTGCCCCTTGGATCAGATCTTTGATGTCGATTACCGTTAATTTTCGGTTATTAAAACCATTAGGCATTGTCGGCTAGTTCCCTTAGGAAGTTTTCATAGTTGTTTTGCGCCTGGGTTAGGTTCTTATTTTTGACGCGGTAATTAAGGTAGCCCTCGGTTGTTTCAAGCTTTTGGTGACCCATTCGCTCTCGAACTAGCATTAGTAAGTCAAATCGAGAAATATCACCTTGCTCCAAGTTATCAGTAAATTGTTCTATCAAGTTAAGTCCAAATGTAGCTCTTAGATCATGAAATCTAAATTTAAAATCATGTCCTATCTTTTGAAGTTCTGTAGATAAAGTCGTTTTGATGAATTGTCTGATAGCGTCCCCCCGTGGAGGGGATCTATATGACGCTATTTGAGGGTCCTTCTCAGAGATGTAATAGGGTTTTCCACTTTTGGTTAAAAACAAATATTGGGATTGTTCATCATCTTTATAGTGCGGAGAATTAGCTTTGCGATTGATAGCCCTTGGAGATTGCGCATAAGTAATCAGCTTTTCCATCACCCATAGAGGGATAAAGATAGTCATACGTTTGTTAAACTTAGTTTCGACTAATGTGGAGTTTCCCGCATGTACTATACAGAGGCCCATATATGTATTCGATAAACTTAAGTCTCCGCGCCTTATAGTACATACGCTCTGCACTCTAGCCCCAGAAGTCAGGGCAATTAGAAAGATGAGAGTCATTTCAATATTTCCACACGCGTTTAGAGCAATGGCTAGACTTCGTTGTTCCGGTTTTGTTAGAGGTTTTAGTTTTCCGCCGTCATTAATGCCATCAGTTGCATATTGCTCCTGCACTCTAAGCGATAGATCTGTTTTTTTTACTGATTTAGATTGAGTGAAGCCAAAGTTGTCATGGAAAGTAATAAACCTTTCCGACTCGTTCCAAGGAGGATATTCAGGTTGAAATGTTGGTTGCTTTAGTAGCCAACGATAAAAGCCGATAATGCTACTCATTTTTCGTTTGGCTGTACTGGTAGCTATCTTCTTATTTCTGATTTCTTCAACCAAATAGGCTCTAAATCTGTAAGTGGGTCTGTTTATTCTTCGCTTGGGGAAAAAGTCATGACTAATTTCTTCAGTATCAAGAAACCGTTTAAACGTTACTAGATCGTTTGCGATTGACTCTAAGGTTTTTGGGCTGGGGGTATTGATATGCTCTAGTTTACTAAGTAGATAAAGATTTGCTGGAGGCCAAGGAATTCCGAACTCTGTAATAATTACAGGAAAGTGGGAGTAGCTAGCAATAGGGAAGTTATCTGCTTCAGCTTTTTCAACTGTGAAGGAGGAATTATCAAAAGCAAGGTTGCTTTTTATCTTGGGTGTATAGAGCGTCAATGCACGTAACACTACTTTTGAGACTGCGGACATTAGCGGCCTTAAAGTGGATTGTTAATCTAGTCAGTCTAGTGCAAGGCTAAAGATTGTCCATTTTTTTGAACTTCTAATATTCGCTAAAGTTAATTAACTATAGTGTACATCATCGCCCTCATAGTCATGACGATAATAAGGCTGGCGCTCAGGTACAAACTGATTGAAGTGGCTTTCCATATCCATACGCACGGTCGGATCGGCATTTTCATTAATGGTTAAGCTGGCAGAGGTGTGTTGAATAAATAAGTGTAATAAACCTATTTTTAGTTGGCTCAGCTGTGGGAGTTTAGTCAGTATGTCGTTATCAATTAAGTGAAAGCCCCGCGAGCGAGGCTTTAATGTAATCGTGGTTTGCGACCAGCTCATAGCTTATCGAAGCTCACTTCAATGTTTGCATTACCTGCATCACTGGTAAATGGCATAATAATTTTTTTGCCGTCACTTTTATGCGTAATAGTATGGTTTTTACCAGACACAACAATGGGGGTTGCCATGGCAAAGTCATAGCCTTTTTCACCTAATAGGTTTTTAGCACCACCGGTGACCATATTGGTTATTTCGCCGACCATGTCAGTGACTTCTTCATTTACGCTGTCAGGTCGCTCACCTAACATACGTTCCATTATAGTCAGCGCTAAACTTTCGTCGAAGGTTATTGAAAATGAACCGCGAGTTTGGGGGCCAACCATACCAATTAATCCCGATACATCACCACAGGCTACTTCATCGGTTTTAATGCGAGGTTTACCTGGTTTTAACTGAGTTTGAGCCATGGTGCTCAATACATTCATCAAAGAAGATAAAAAGGGATTAATGAACTCTACATTCATATTATATATCCTTAAATTGGTACTGATAGAGGGTATACGTAAAGTATAGCTATAGTCGCTCAGCTATGCTCGACAAGCGTCACATTTACCGTGTGCTTCTATGGTTTGCCCAGAAACTACAAAGCCACTTTCGGCTGCTAAGTTATTGAGCTCATGTGAAATTACTGTTGAATGCAGCTCTTTAACAAACCCACATGTATCGCAAATTAGTAATTGAACAGGATGAATATGATCAAAGTGATGACACAACATGAATGCATTAGTGCTTTCAATTTTATGAATAAAACCGAGTTCTGCTAAAAAGTCTAAAGCACGATAAATTGTCGCAGGTTTTGCGCCTGTTTCAGTGACTTTTAATTGCTCTAGCAAATCGTATGCACCCACACCACCTTGAGCGCTTGCTAATAAACGAAATACCTTTTCGCGAATAGGTGTGAATCGCGCACCACGGTTGTCGCATACTTGTTTTGCTTTACTTACGAGTGATTCTATATTCATCTTCTCTCATCCTTACTTTGCCGTGATATACTAACATACTGTATTGTAGTTGCAGCGTTTTATTAACCGCTTTTGTGAAAAGGTATTCATTAATGCATGAACTATTAGCCATATTTATTTTCTTTTTTGCAGTTATCGATCCAATCGGCACAATTCCGGTTTTTATCGCCGTAACTCGGGGTGATGACGACAAGTTTAAGCGTAAAGTAATTTTTAAAGCAGTGGGTGTATCTGCTTTAGTACTGTTATTTTTTGTGGTTGCCGGTGAGCAATTACTCAATGTGATTGAGATTCCACTATCGGCATTTCAAATAGCCGGTGGGTTGATCTTATTAATTTTTGCACTCTCCATGACGTTTGGTGAAAGTAAACCCGAAGCTGAAATTAAAAGTGTTCGCGATAGCACTGAAACCGCTATTTTTCCGCTGGCTATACCCTCAATTGCAAGCCCAGGCGCTATGTTAGGTGCGGTATTAATGACGCGTAATGAAGAATATACTTGGGTTGAACAAATGATTACCTCATCAATGATGCTGGCCGTTTTAGTGGTGGTACTTATTTTGTTATTACTTGCTACGCATGTACATAAAATAATAGGTGATAGTGGGGCAAGTATTATTAGCCGAATTATGGGGTTAATTTTAAGCTCAGTCGCAGTAACGAATATTTTAAATGGTATCGCACAATACTTTGGCTTGCAGGTGTTTGCTTAATATTGCTGCGCATGGGGCTTTTGTGTAAAATGCAGCGCCTTTTAAGCTGTGCTTAAATTATAAATTTTTGAGGACTACATTTTGGATAAACGTACTTTAAATCGACGCTTTTCTGTTGCCCCCATGCTCGATTGGACTGATCGCCATTGTCGTACGTTTCATCGTAAAATGACAAAGCACACCGTCCTCTACACTGAAATGATCACCACAGGTGCTATTTTGTTTGGCCGTGGTGACTATTTGCACTTTAATCAACATGAAGGCCCAGTAGCGCTGCAGCTGGGGGGCTCAGATCCGCAAGCGCTAGCACAGTGTGCCAAGCTTGCAGGTGAGCGCGGTTATGATGAAATAAACCTTAACGTAGGTTGCCCATCAGATCGTGTGCAAAATGGGCGTTTTGGTGCCTGTTTAATGGCAGAGCCCGAGCTTGTGGCAGAGTGTGTTGCTGCAATGAAAAGTGAAGTCAGTATTCCTGTTACGGTAAAAACGCGCATTGGTATTGATGAGCAAGATTCCTATGAATTTTTATGTGCGCTTATTGAAGCATCGCATAAAGTAGGCTGTGATGATTTTATTATTCATGCCCGTAAGGCATGGCTAAAAGGGTTGAGTCCAAAAGAAAATCGCGAAGTTCCTGAGCTTAACTACCCCCGTGTTTACCAGCTTAAAAAAGATTATCCACAACTTGATTTAAGTATTAATGGCGGTGTTAAAACCATTGAGCAAAGCCTTGAGCATTTACAGTACATAGATGGAGTGATGGTTGGCCGAGAGGCTTACAGCAATCCATTTATGCTAAATGAAGTGGATGAAAAAATATATGGTGACGCTGCTAATACTCAGTCACGTCATGATGTTGTGCGCTCTATGTATGATTACATTGAAGAAGAGATGCGTTTAGGCGCTAACTTTTGGCATGTTGCTCGCCATATGTTGGGTATTTTTCAGGGACAACCCGGTGCGCGTGGTTTTAGACGCCATTTATCTGAAAATGGCCATGGCAAGCAAGCTGATTTGAGTGTTATGGATAAAGCACTAAGTTACGTACCCGAATAACAGATCCTCTGTATAGAAAAAAGCCACCTCAGGTGGCTTTTTTTGATCCCAAATTTTGGTCAAAAGTTTAATTTATTAGCCAATTCGACTTAATTCATTCAGTGGCGAGTCATTAATTTACCTACTTAAAATAACTTAACCACATGATATTTAATGAAAATAAAACCATCTTAAGTTATTGGCATAACTCTTGGAATCATGTTGATGTATAAATAAAAATCATCAGGAGAATAACATGGGCATATTTAACCGCGTAAACGACGTCATTCAAGCAAATATTGTAGCTATGCTTGATAAAGCAGAAGACTCAGAAAAGTTACTCAATTTAATGCTTACTGAAATGCAAGAAGCGCTTAATGAGTGTCGTAGTACGGCAGCTGCACTTTTATGTGAAGAAAAGAGCATTAAACGTCAAATAAGTAACAAACAGCAAGCGCTCGCAAATTGGCAATTAAAAGCTGAGCATGCTGTGACAAAAAATCGTGACGATTTAGCTAAATCAGCATTAGCCGAAAAACACACAGTTGAACAAAGCATAGGGTGCTTGCAAACGCAGCTTGAGGCATTACAACAATCGATTACTAAAATCACTGAAGACTGCGAGCGCTTACAGCAAAAAATGACGCAGGCAAAAGCAAAGCAAGCACAACTTGCAAAGCGTGAAAACGTAGTTGAGGCAAGGGCAAAAATAAATACGCAACTACAAAGCGATAAAGTGGCTTTTGCCTTATCACGATTTGAGCAAATAGAGCGCCGCGTTGAAAGTGTAGAGTCGCAAGTTGAAGCGTATGAGCTCACAGATACTGCGAGCAATACAGCTATGCAAATTGAGTCACTGGTTAAAAATGAAAAAATTGATGCAGAACTGGCTAGTTTAAAAGCAAGTTTAAATACTGCTAATAAACAAACAGCTTAAGGAGATTGTTATGAATAGTTTTAATACACACCGTCGTTGGTACAAAAATACGCTTAACAAAAAAATATCAGGCGTCTGTAGTGGGTTAGCTTACCGACTAGACTTTCCGGTATGGTCTACTCGCTTAGTGACTGTTTTATTATTTTTAAGTTTTCCGTTTGCAGTGGCGCTAGGTTATTTAATTGCTCACGGTTGCCTTGAAGAAAAAGCAGTGTAAGGAGAGCAGCATGAAAACATTCGCCGTGTGCCTAGTTATTGTTGCGTTGTTTTTAATTAATAGCGGTTCAATTATTCACTTTGATGTGTGGCAGTTTCCGCTATGGATCTCAGATATTAGCTGGACAGGTATAGAGCTCATTGGTGCATTAGTTGCTATTATCGTTGTTATTGCGATTGTTGCTTTAGTGACGATGGGGTTAGTTGGCGCGGCGATGGTGGCACTGGCTGGTACTATTTTAGCTTTTTTATTCGGATCATTGATGATTGCTTGGCCGTTATTGTTTGTAGCAGGGCTGTGTTGGTTAATCGCAGATAACAAAAAAGTCGTCTCTTGAGCTTAAATTAGCTGCCTAACATAGGGGAATTATGATAAATTTGAACTATATTTTTTTGTTTTAACAAGGATTTTACTGATGATTAAACAATGTATTTTGATAGCAAGTGCATTAATGGTGGGTGTTTTTTCGTCTTCGTTAATGGCGCACGAAGGACATGAACACGATAGTGTTGTTGCGCAGCTACAAGTAACACATGCGCAAGTAAGAGAGTTTTTGCCGGCAACCAAAGCGAGTGTGGCTTACTTTAGTATTAAAAACCACAGCAATGTACCAGCAACGTTGACTAAAGCGACAATTGATAGCCTAGGGCGTGTTGAAATTCATGAGCACGTTCACGCTGACGGTATGATGAAAATGCAAAAAGTCGAATCATTGCTTATTAAAGCTCACCAACAACTCGATTTTAAGCCAGGCAGCTATCATTTAATGGTGTTTGAACCACAAGAACCGTTAAAAGTAGGTCAAGAACGTAAACTCACGCTATATTTTGAAGACGGGAACCGAGTATTTACCAATGCAAAAGTCGTTTCGTTAGCCTCACAAGCAGAGCCGGTAAAAGCATCGAAAGATCATAGTCATCATTAGGAGGATAAATGTCACAGCATAAAGGAAAAATAATAACGGCACTGGTACTGTTATTTGTCGTGTTTTACGCCATTGCAGTGTACTGGAGTATAGAGCCTTCACGTTTTGATGTTGTGCAAAATGCTAAGCAACAAGCGCAGCAACGCAGTGAAAAACTAGTCACAGGTTATGTAACAACTTCAACACTCATCACTGTAGCTGATACGCTTTTAACTAAATCAGGCGGTTACTTATCAAATGATGTGCTACCACCGAGCGTAATAATGGACAATATGCCGGCCTGGGAGTATGGTGCGCTGGAAATGGTGCGTGATTTAGCGTTGTCTATGCGAAAAGATTTTAGCCGCTCACAATCGCAATCAACTGAACACGAAGCGCTCAAAAAAGCTCAGCCACAATTTAATATCAGCTCTGAAGCATGGGCATGGCCAAGTGCTGAGGGTGAATACCAAAAAGGAATTGATTATTTAATGGTATATCGTTCTCAAATAGCCAATCAGCATGAGCGCGATAGCCAATTTTACTCTCGTGCAGATAACCTACGCAGTTGGTTAAAAGAAGCTGAAAAGCGTTTAGGCAGCTTAAGTCAGCGTTTAAGTGCAAGCGTGGGTCAAGATAAGGTTAACACTGACCTCGCCGGTAACTCTTCAAATACACAGGGCACCTATACGCCTTTACAACAACAAATAAAAACATCATGGTGGGAAATTGATGATGTATTTTATGAGTCACGTGGGGCCACTTGGGCTTTACTGCACTTTTTACAGGCGGTTGAATATGATTTTGCCGATGTGCTTGATAAAAAGAACGCCCGTGTCAGCTTGCAACAAATTATACGCGAGCTTGAAGCAACCCAAGAAACGGTATGGAGCCCAATGATTTTAAACGGTAATGGATTTGGTTATGTCGCCAACCATTCACTTGTTATGGCAAATTATATTTCTAGAGCCAATGCGGCACTAATTGAACTTAGCGAATTATTAGCGCAAGGATAAAAAATGAAAAAGTATTGTATAGCAGCAGCCTTATCAATGGCATGTTTAGCCCCTGTAGCACAAGCCGACACTGTATTGGGTTTATATGTAGGGGTTGATGGTTGGAAAGCAGATAATGACGGTAGCTTTTCTGATAACAATAATGCCCTGCAAAACTTCAACTTTGAAGATGAAACCTTTGTAAGTTATTACGCTGCGCTTGAGCACCCAGTGCCATTAGTGCCAAACTTAAAGCTAAAATACACTGAGCTTGAACTAACCGGTTCAACGCAACTTGAAGATACATTTAGCTTTAATGGCTCTGATTATATTGTTGGCACTGATGTTAATTCAGTCACTGACTTATCGCACATTGATTATATTCTGTATTATGAAATTTTTGATAACGACTTAATCTCAATTGATTTAGGTATTAATGCTAAGCAGTTTGATGGTGAGCTTGTTGTAACAGGTACATCACAACAAGGTGGCGCTAACTTTACTGAAATCGAAGCGTTCTCTGGTGTTGTGCCGTTAGTATATGGACGTTTTGAAGCGGGTTTACCATTTAGTGGTTTAAGTGTTTTTGCTGAAGGCAGCTTTTTAGCCATCGATGACAGTAAAGTACAAGATTACCAAATGGGTATTGCTTGGGAATTTATTGATAACCTAGCAGTTGATGTTGCGGTTAAAGCGGGCTACCGCTCTATGGTTTTAGAACTTGATGATGTCGATGATATTAATACTGATATTGATGCATCGGGGCCGTTTGCCGGTATTCAGGTTCACTTTTAATTAAAGTATTATTTTGAGCCACCTTGTGTGGCTCTTATTTTTAAAAGCTAACACACGCTTTAGTCATCTCTGTTTGCTATTTTAAAGAATGCCAAACTAATTCAAACTCCCCTTCAAATGCTGAACCAATTAACTGTTTGTACACCTTGTTAATTGGGTAGTTCATTAATCTAAATAGTTCATCACCTGTTTGAGTAAACTTATAATAGCTAAGCACCAAATCGTTACTTTTTGCTTTTAAGGTTAGTTTTTGTGATAAAAAGGATAGGGTGAACTCTTGTCCTACTTTTAATGCCGCTGACTCTATTTCTTTACGATACAGCAAGTTTAAATCCATTAAAGTTAGTACGTCTGGAAAGCTCACGCCGCTTTTACCTATGCTTAATGACACTTTATTGCCTTTACCTAGTAAATCAAATAATGAGGGTTTTTTGTAATACCCCAAGAATATTAGGTGGCTGCTATCCTTTTCGTTATATCCAGAAATAGACACGCACTTTCTTAATGAATCGGCTTCGCGCTGGGTCATGTGCTTAAGTGTTTGTAAACTTTTAATAGAAAAAGTACCTGGGCTAATGGTTTCGCCAGTAAAAATTTTTGCCCACAACACTTGCATAGATTGATTTGAGGTATCTTCACATAAGGCTATAAAGTGCTCTACCCAATCAGCATCGGGCTGTTTGGCGCAAGCAACATCAGGACAAAACTCCATTGCTAAGGCTAAAATAGTCTCAATATTTTGTTGCTGTTTAATCAGTAGTAAGTCTTGTCGTTTTTGAGCACGCGCTAAAATTGAATGCTCGCTATTAATACTATAAAGCGATTTGGCTTTACCTTGAGGATTATAGGTTTTTTCATCAATGGCAGGCGTATTGCTCACTTTTGTGACCGAGTAACCTAGCAGTGACTCAATAATATTGGCAAGTTTAATCCTGGCTTGTGCGGTTTTGACTGTCATGGCTTTCCATTATTGCTTGTGCATCACTGAGTTGAGCGACCGTTTTTAGGTTATTTAATCCTAGGGTCACTATATTACCTAATATATTTTCAGCAAATATAGCAACGTACCCAGAAATAAGCGGCATCGTTGCTTGTCCTTCTATATGCCACGTGACGGTTTTTGTGTGCGGGCTAAATAGCAATTTGCTAGTGATAATATGCTCTTGATTAAATAACACACTAAATACAACTTCATTATCGCTTAATGACGATATTGTCATTTCGCCTTTGCCCCATTTACCTTCCCAAGATTGGTAGGCTCCTGCGCCAGAGCTCGGTTCTCCAATATTAAACTTAATGTTAGGGTCTATTTGTTGCCACGGCGACCATTTATACCACTGGGTAAAGTCCTCCACTAATGACTTTATTACGGGAGCGCGTGCGTTAATCTTTATACTTTTTTGCACATGATAATTTTGTGGTAACAATAATCCAACGACAACAAAAACCAGGAGTAAAATGATTGAAAACTGCATTATTTTTTTAAGTAGTTTAATAGGTATTCCTCATCTATTTTAATTTACAGCGTCTATCAATTATTAATTATTTAATAGTTTAACGAAGTCGCGGTTGCTTTTGATCTATTTTATCTACCTTGTATTATTCCAAAAGCAGACATTAGCCGTAATAAGTTTAGATGATTTATTAGTTTTAGTAATGCAATAAAGGTAAACAATTTTTAATCAGCGCTTTCATTTTGTGCTATATCAACGGGGATGTCGATAGGGTATAATTCGCGCCTTTTGTTATTGAACGGCCAATTTTATGAGCACATTAAAAGCTGAACGCGCCTTATTCTCATACCCCAAGTATTGGGCTGAGTGTTATGGCACAGCTCCATTTTTACCAACAACACGCGAAGAAATGGACGCGCTTGGCTGGGATAGCTGCGATATTATTATTATTAGCGGTGATGCTTATGTAGACCATCCTAGTTTTGGGATGGCCGTGATTGGCCGAGTGCTAGAAGCGCAAGGTTTTAGAGTGGGTATTATTGCTCAACCAGATTGGAACTCTAAAGATGCGTTTATGGCATTGGGTAAGCCTAACTTATTTTTTGGTATTACAGCCGGTAATATGGACTCGATGATCAATCGTTACACCGCTGAAAAACGAATGCGCCATGATGACGCATACACACCAGGAAATGTCGGCGGTAAACGCCCAGATCGCGCAGTGATCATTTATTCACAACGCTGTCGTGAAGCCTACAAAGATGTGCCATTAGTGTTAGGGGGCATTGAAGCCAGCCTGCGCCGTATTGCTCATTATGATTACTGGCAAGAAAAAGTACGTCGTAGCGTATTATTTGACGCTAAAGGCGATATTTTAATTTATGGTAATGCCGAACGCCCGTTAGTTGAAGTAGCGCATCGTATCGCTGCCGGTGAAACCATGGATACCATACAGGATGTTAGAGGCACGGCAGTTATTCGTAAAGAGCCTTTACCTGGTTGGCGTGGCAGTGACTCAACAGCGATTGATAAAATTGGTAAAATAGACCCCATTCCTAATCCTTATGGCGCGGATGATGTGGGCTGTGCTAAATCAGAATTTAAGCAAGCCGGCATCGATTTACAAGCAGAAGCTGCAAAACCAATTACCATCCAGCCTGCTCGTCCTAAGCCGTGGGAAAAAACTTACGTTAAACTGCCGGCATTTGAGCAGGTTAGCGTTAATAAGCCTTTGTATGCGCATGCATCACGTATTTTACATCAAGAAACCAACCCAGGTTGTGCAAGGGCGTTATTTCAGCGTCATGGCGATCGTTCTATTTGGGTGAATCCGCCGGCTTATCCGCTTGAAACTCAGGAAATGGATGACGTGTTTGGTTTACCTTACCAGCGTATTCCACACCCAAGTTATGGCGATAATAAAATCCCCGCTTACGACATGATTAAAACGTCGGTAAATATTATGCGCGGCTGTTTTGGCGGCTGTTCGTTTTGTTCTATTACCGAGCATGAGGGGCGCATAATACAAAGCCGTTCTCAAGAATCGATTATCGAAGAAATTGAACAAATTAGAGATAAAGTGCCGGGCTTTACGGGGGTTATTTCTGATTTAGGTGGGCCAACTGCAAATATGTACAAACTGCGTTGTACCAGCAAAAAAGCAGAGAGTACGTGCCGTCGCTTGTCGTGTGTGTATCCTGATATTTGTAAGCATATGGATACCGATCACACACCCACTATCGACTTATATAAAAAGGCGCGTGAGGTTAAAGGGATCAAAAAGATCTTAATTGCTTCGGGCGTGCGTTATGACCTTGCAGTACGTGATCCTCGTTACGTTAAAGAGCTAGTAACCCATCATGTTGGTGGATATTTAAAAATAGCACCTGAGCACACAGAAGATGCCCCATTATCAAAAATGATGAAACCAGGTATGGGCGCCTATGATGAATTTAAAGCGTTATTTGATAAGTACTCAAAAGAAGCGGGTAAAAAGCAGTATTTAATTCCATACTTTATTTCTGCTCACCCGGGGACTAAAGATGAAGACATGGTAAACATGGCTTTATGGTTGAAATCGAATGACTTTAAGCTTGATCAGGTACAAAATTTTTACCCATCACCGATGGCTAATGCGACCACTATTTATCATACTGAAATGAACTCGCTTCGTAATATTAAAAATAATACGGAGCAAGTAGCTGTGCCTAAGGGAGCGCGTCAACGTCGTTTGCATAAAGCAATTTTACGCTATCACGATCCTGCCGGTTGGCCAATGATCCGCGAAGCCCTGCGTAACATGGGCAAAGCTAAGCTTATTGGTAAAGGACCTAACTGTTTAGTCCCTGAAGAAGGGCGAGATGAAAGACAAACCAAAGGCGGAAAAGGTAACAAGGGCGGTCGTCCTGCGCTGACTCGTCATACTGGCTTTAACCAGTTTAAAAAAGCCAACACTAAACCTAAGGTAGGTGGTAATCGCCAGCGCGCTAAGTAGCCTTAACTTATGTAAAGTAACTATCGGCTTAAACAAAAACACCGCGTATTGATGCGGTGTTTTTGTTTAAAAACGTTTATAAAAAGATTAAATCAATAACCAAGTCGCAGTACCTAAGAAGGCAAATATACCAACAATATCAGTTACCGTGGTTAGTACCACACTGCCTGCAAGTGCTGGATCTATTTTCATTTTTTTAAGCAATAGTGGGATACTAGCACCCGCAATACCTGCTGCAACTAAATTCATAAACATAGCAAACGCTAAAACACCACCGAGTTTGAAATCCCATTGCCAAAGCGCAACAACACCGGCAATTAGGATAGACCAAACCATACCGTTAATCGCGCCGATAGCGAGTTCTTTTAATAATAAAAAACGTTGGTTAGTTTGGTTGATATGGCCCACCGCGATACCGCGAATAACCAAAGTTAAGGTTTGGCTGCCTGCAACCCCACCCATTGACGGGACAATACCATTGAGCACAGCAAGAATTGGTAATATAGCTAAGGTGTTTTCAAAAAAGCTCGCTACAATTGCAGCCAGCAATGCAGTTAGTAAGTTTACACCCAGCCAAATTGAGCGCTTTTTAGAGCTTTTCAACACAGGTGCAAAGGTATCTTCTTCATCATCTAAACCCGCTAAACCCAGTAAACTGTGCTCAGCGTCTTCACGTATAACATCAACGATATCATCAATGGTGATCCGCCCAAGCAAGTGTGCGTTGTCATCAACAACCGGTGCCGATATCCAGTTATGACGCTCAAACAATTGTGCAACTTCGCTCTCATCCATTGAAATAGGAATAGACTCACAGTCTTCATCCATTAAATCATGAACAATTTTTTCAGGGGGGTTGGTTAATAAAGTGCTCAGCGATAGGGCGCCTAAAAAGCAGTTATTTTCATCAACCACATATAAGTCATCTGTACCCTCAGGTAATTCGCCGCGTAAGCGAATATAACGCAGTACCACATCTAGAGTCACATCGGGGCGAATAGTAACGGTATCTATATTCATCAATGCGCCAGCAGAGCGCTCTTGATACGATAAAGCCTGCGTTGCACGTTCTCTATCTTGAATATCCATAGCGCTAACAACGTCTTTATAAACAGTGTCAGGTAGGCTACGTAGTACTTCCCCTAAGTCATCATGACCCATGTCTTCGGTTGCAGCAGCAATGTGCTCGGGTGCCATTTGCGCAATAATGCCCAAACGTACATCTTCAGAAAGCTCTTCAAGCACATCACCTTGTACATCAGGATCAACAAGCTGCCAGAGCATACGGCGAATTTTATGCGGGGATGATTCTAAAAGAAGTGCGGTATCACAAGGCGCCGTCTTTGCCAGCATGCGTCTAACTTGAACAAATTGACCACTATTTAGTGACTTAGTCACCTGTTTTAGTTGTTGTAGTGGAATATCTTGTTCTAAAGCTTCAGGCATTGGCGTCCTTAATTAAATTGTATTACATGCTGGAAGGGTATAAATGCTATTCAATTTTAGTTTATCTTACTTTATGTGAGCAAACTACCTCAACCACTATTAACCTAAGCTTAGGATGATGAGTTAATAATGAACTTTTTTATTCTTGCTCATTAAATCGTTGGTCGATGAGTTCACCTATTGCGCTAAGTGCAGGCTCAGCGTCGGGGCCTTCACATACTACCTTAACTTCTTTGCCTTGACTGCTTTCGAGTAACATAAGTGCTAATACACTGTCGCCAGCGGCTTGTTTATCGTCTTGAAATAACGTGATTGAGGCATCAAATTGCACAGAAAGCTGTGCCAGTACAGTGGCCGCTCTGGCATGCAGGCCTAACTTGTTTTTTATTAAAAATGTGTTTTCTAACCGCATTAATATTCTCTCAAGCTTTATTCTTGTTCTCGATGGCGAATTTTTACATTAGGATGACTCATTGCAAAGCTTTCACCTATAGTTTGCGCTAAATAAACTGAGCGGTGTTGCCCTCCGGTACAGCCTATAGCTATGGTCAAATAGCTGCGGTTATTTCGTTCTAAATGCGGCAGCCATGTTTGCACAAATGTTTGAATTTGCCATGTAAATTTTTGTACTATGCTGTGGCTGGCTAGGTAGTCTTTTACTGGTTGATCTAACCCTGTGAGTGGCTTAAGTTCAGGCTCCCAATGCGGGTTTGGTAAAAAGCGAGCGTCAAATACATAATCTGCTTCTTTGGGTATACCGTGCTTAAAACCAAATGACTCAAAGGTAATGATCAGTTGTTTGTCTTTTTTACCGAGTATTTTTTCACGAATAGATTCAGCCAGCTGATGCACACTTAAATCCGTAGTATCAATCATATAATCGGCACGGTTAATGAGTACATCAAGGAGTTGTTTTTCTTTTTTTATTGCTAAATCAAGTGGCAGTGAATCAATAGAAAGAGGATGAAGACGCCGTGTTTCTGAAAAACGTTTAATTAAGGTTTGATCGTCACTGTCTAAATAAAACACCGTTGGCTTAGTGAAACCAGGTAAATATTCAATGATTTCATTAAACTGTTGCTGCTCTTTAGGTAAATTACGCACATCAACACTTACGGCTATTTTGTTGTAGCTGTCGGAAACACTACGAACAAGAGATGGCAATAAATTTAAAGGAATATTATCTACACAATAATAACCTAAATCCTCAACAACACGCAGCGCAACAGATTTACCAGAACCTGAGCGACCACTTATAATTATTAATTCCATTTATCACCCTTAATTGTTACTACGGTTGACTTACAATTACTTGATACAGCTCATTGTCGGATTTTGCTGCTCGTAATTGCTTACAAAATTCTTTATCATTGAGCTTATCAGCAATCGTGGCTAGCGTCTTCAAATGCTGCTGATTATCGCCATCGGGAACAATTAACGCGACAAAAATGTCAACCGGCCGGTTATCAATCGCATCAAAATTAATAGCTGTTTCGCTCACTAAAATCAAAGCAAGGGGCTCTTGAGCTCCACTCATGCGACCATGTGGAATAGCAATGCCTCGGCCAATGCCTGTACTTCCAAGCTTTTCTCTTGCAGTTAATGCATTAAGAATATCTTGTTGTGTTAAATAGGGCAGCTTATTGTGAGCCAATTCACTGATAAATTCTAAAATTCTTTTTTTACTATTAAAAAGGACCGCAGCTTTACTGCAGTCCTGACAGATAAGTGAGCTTAGTTTCATAGTGTTAGTGTCGAGCAAGTTTCTCTTTGTGTTTAATTACTTGACGATCTAGCTTGTCAATGAGCGAGTCTATAGCGGCATACATATCTTGATGCTCAGTAGAGGCAAAAATCTCAGCGCCACTTACATGAACGGTTGCTTCAGCTTTTTGGTTTAGTTTTTCTACATCGAGAATAACGTGCACATTCGTTATGTGATCAGTGTGCCTCTGTAACTTCGAAAATTTACTATTTACGTAGTCTCTAAGCGAGTCGGTAATATCTACATGGCGACCAGTTAAATTCAGTTGCATAAACATTTTCCTCTTTGTTGTACGCCTTAAATCAAACTTTTACGTTGATTAGACGGGGGAATAGCTAGAGATTCGCGATATTTTGCTATAGTTCTCCTCGCTACTTTAATTCCTTGCTCTGCCAATATATCTGCAATTTTACTATCACTCAATGGTTTAGCTGAGTTTTCTGCAGCGATTAATTTTTTAATTAATGCACGTATTGCTGTTGATGAACATTCGCCACCATTTTCAGTACTTACATGGCTTGAAAAGAAATATTTAAGCTCAAAAATGCCACGTGGTGTATGCATGTATTTTTGCGTAGTAACACGCGATATAGTCGACTCATGCATTTCCACCATTTCAGCCACATCGTTAAGCACCATAGGCTTCATAGCCTCAGGACCGTGTTCAAAAAAGGCCTGTTGCTGTTGCACAATACAGTTGGTTACTTTAAGTAGCGTGTCATTTCTACTTTCTAAGCTTTTTATAAACCATTTAGCCTCTTGTAAGTGCGAGCGAATAAACTGGCTATCACCACTTGATTTAACCGTACGCGACATAGCTGCATATTGGCTATTTACTCTGATCTTAGGCATGCTATCTGGGTTTAATTCAACTACCCAACGACCTTTAACTTTCTTAACCGACACATCAGGAATAACGTATTCAGACTCTTCTCTAACAATAGTGTCTGCCGGTTTTGGGCTGAGCGTATGAATCAACGTCATGATTTCTTTAAGCTCATCTTCTTTAAGCTTTGTTTTTTTCATCAACGTGCGATAGTCACGTGCAGCAAGTAAATCAATATGATCGGTTAAGATCATTTTTGTTTCGTTTAAAAAAGGTGTGTCTTTATCAAATTGATTTAGCTGAATACACAAGCACTCTTGTAAACTACGCGCGGCTATTCCCACTGGATCAAATAGTTGAATACGCTTTAGTACCGCTTCTATTTCGTCAAGTTCAACTTCATCTTCGCCGTCGTTTTCTTGGTTAAAGCTTTCTAATATTTCTTCACAGCCAAGGGTTAGAATCCCTGAGTCGTCCACAGCTTCTACAATTGCAATAGCTATCGCTTCATCGGTAGGACTAAACGGCGTCAGTTGAAGTTGCCACATTAAATACTCATGCAGCGTTTCAGTCGAAGAGCCTTGATAAATAGATTCATCTTCTGGCATTGGGCCCGATGAAGAGGCAGGCGCAGCGCTCATATATTCATCCCAAGTAACATCCATAGCCATATCATCGCTAATGGTGTCTTTGGTCATTGCTTCGCCGCTATCTTGCTCATACTCGCTAGGTTTATCGTCAGCTGAGGCACTTAGCGTTAAGTCATCGTTATCGGCTTTTTGTTCGTTTTTACCTGCAGTGTCTTCGCTGTAATCGTGTTCTTCAACTTCAAGCAAGGGGTTGCTATCGAGCGCTTCTTGAATTTCTTGCTGGAGATCCAATGTACTGAGTTGCAATAAGCGAATTGCTTGTTGCAACTGTGGAGTCATTGTAAGTTGCTGGCCCATGCGCAGCTGTAATGATTGCCTCATTTATCTCTAACAATCCTTTTAAATTACGGTCTGTTGACCTTTACGGATTAAAATTTGTTCAAACTAGGGGCGGTTTAATTGCGGCGCGAGGTTTGTAACCTAGTGGGCTAAGTCAAAACCGAGCAAAGCTTCCGCGTCCTGCTCACGCTCCTTACCTACATCCATGTAGGCAACAAAGAGTAAATCGTCCCTAGGCAGAACCCGAAGGGCAGCGCCTGTTTGGCATTGATGCTGCGTTATCGCCTATTTATGGGGAATACCACACCACATAGGCTCTGCCTTGCCTAAATACCAAACAGACTGCTGCAAATTCAACCTTGAAAGGTCAACAGACCTAAGTATGATTAATCTTAGCAGATGCTTAGTGGAATAACACACATATTAGAGCTTGAACTGCTCGCCCAAATAAACATCGCGTACTGTTTTATCGTTTAATACGTATTCAGGAGTGCCTGATGCAATTAACTCCCCATGAGAAACTATGTAGGCTTTTTCACAAACATCAAGTGTTTCGCGCACGTTATGGTCTGTAATAAGTACGCCAATGCCACGGTTTTTAAGATGCTCTATAATCTTTTTAATATCTAATACTGAGATAGGATCAACCCCCGCAAAGGGTTCGTCTAAAAGGATAAATTTAGGGTTTGCTGCTAATGCTCGCGCAATTTCAACGCGGCGACGTTCACCACCTGATAAGGCCATACCTTGGCTGTCACGAATATGCTGAATGCTAAATTCATCAAGTAAATTATTTAAGGTATCTTCGCGTTGTTGTTTGTTTAATTCTTTACGTGTTTCTAAGATAGCCATTAAGTTTTGATAAACAGTCAGCTTTCTAAAAATAGACGACTCTTGCGGTAGATAACCAATCCCTAAACGCGCTCGGCTGTGCATCGGTAATAAAGTAATATCTTTATCATCAATTGATATTTTGCCTTTATCGCTAGGGACAAGGCCTACAATCATATAAAAAGTGGTGGTTTTACCTGCACCATTAGGGCCAAGTAACCCCACAATACTGCCAGCTTCAACCTCTAGGCCAACGTTTTTTACAACTTCACGACCTTTGTAGCTTTTAGCTAATAGCTCTGCTTTTAATGTGCTCATGGTTGGCCTTTATCATCTTCTTTTTTATTTTCAACAGGCACTAAAATAGTGTGTACACGGTCTGTTGAGTTTTCGTCTTTTTCTGCGCTAATTAACTGCTGCTCGATATCGTAAGTGATACTTTTAGCTGTTATTTTTTGACCTGCTTGAGCAATGCTTGCATCGCCGATTAAGGTTAAAAAACGCAGCGACACATCGTAACGCACTTCATTCGCACTGGCGCTCATTATGGTGCCATCGGCTTGTGTTTCTTCAAAATATGCAGGGCTGCCTGTGGCAATTAATAACTGTTTGTTATCGCCTAGGTCATCGCGTTTATGCACTTCTAAACGGTCAGCTGTGATACGGCGATTACCATGAATAATTTCAACATTTTTCTCAAAAATGCCTACGTTTTCTTTTAATTGACCTTCCTGCCTGTCAGCACTAATTGAGATTTGATTAGCCGCAGGAGCTTCAGTGGTTTCCTCTGCATGGCTATGAAATGCAATCAGTAATGAAGGAACAATTAGAATTTTAAATAGGTTATTGGTCATAATATAGGGTTCGCGTATGGTTAATAAGTTTAATCACCTCGGTTTTTAAATCGGCCTCAAGGCCTTTACCTGTGATTTTTAAATTAGGTCCTGTAATAACGACAGGCTGCTGTGATTGCATGGTTAATAGTTTTATATCAACATTGATGGTCTGGGCGGTGATCGTATCGATCATGGCGTTATCTACTAAGTTTTGAGCGGTTACATTACCCTCTAACACCAGTTGACGGTCGTCGTATAGGGTGGCTTCATCGGCGTTAATACGCCATGTTTGCTGCTCGTTGTATAAAGTGAATATAGGCTTTTCAAAAAAGGTAAAACCGAGTTGTTGATACAACTCCATTTTTACCGCAGTTACCTTATGGCTCACTTTACCTTGTTCATTATAAGCCGTTTGTTTTAGCTCAATAGCGGTATAATCAGGCTTAGCAATAACTTGTGTTTCTTCGCTTGCAGTAATATCAACCTTAGTAAAATAAGGATACCAGAGCCAAACCATACAGCTTATGAATAAAACGCTCAGTATAATGCGCGCTACATTCATGAACTCGTTCCTTGGCTAGTTAATGGCTTGTTATTTTCGAGCATAAGTAAGTCTGTCAGCTCTCTTACCGCACCAAAACCGCCGGGCAGTTGGGTTACATAATGTGATAAACGTTTAATAAGTGGATGAGCATCGTTTACGGCAACCGCAAAACCGACTTGCTCCATTACTGGCATGTCTGGGCCATCATCACCTATATAAGCAATTTGCTCATCGCTAAGCGCTAATTTTTGTTTTAATTCTTGATAGGCTATGAGCTTGTCTTCTTGGCCTTGATATATATGTTGTACGGTTAAACTGCTCATTCGCTGCTGCACTATATGAGAATGGCGCCCAGTGATTACGGCGACTTCAAAACCGCTGTTAATCAGGGCTTTGATACCAAATCCGTCTTTGGTGTTAAATGCTTTGAGTTCTTCACCTTGGTTTCCAAGATAAATACGTCCATCAGAAAATACACCATCAATATCACAAATTAATAGCTTTACTTTTTTTGCGCGCGCCTTTGCATCATCACTTAGCGGTTGATAGAGATCTTCAAATTGCATTTATAGCACTCCGGCTTTAAGTAAGTCTTGCATATTTAGTGCGCCAATCGGTTGATTATGCTCATTAATTACAATTAAACCATTAATACGTTTTTGTTCCATAATATTTAACGCTTCAGCCGCGAGCATCTCTTGGGTGGCTGTAGTACACGACTTGGTCATCACAACATTAATTTCAGTGCTATGAATGTCAATACGTTGCTCTAAAATACGGCGTAAATCGCCATCGGTAAACAGGCCTGATAATTGCTGGTCACTATCAACAATAGCGGTCATGCCGAGTCCTTTGGCCGACATTTCAATTAAGGCATCTTTAATCGTTTGCGTCTCGTTAATGATAGGCGTATCAGCACCACTGTGCATAACATCTTTAAGAGTTAAGAGTAATCGCTTGCCTAAGCTACCACCAGGGTGCGATAGTGCAAAATCATCAGCAGTAAAGCCGCGTGCTTCTAATAATGCCACCGCCATGGCATCACCCATAGCGAGTGTGGCAGTGGTACTTGCAGTAGGTGCTAAGCCCAATGAGCAGGCTTCTTGTTCAACTTTAATACACACATGCACATTTGCCAATGTTGCCATGGTTGAGCCTTGGTTGCCTGTCATGGCAATCATTTTGGCACCAATGCGCTTTAATACTGGAATAATATTAAGTACTTCGCTGGTTTCACCAGAGTTTGAAATGAGGATAACCACGTCATTTGCTGTGATCATTCCTAAATCACCATGGCTTGCTTCACCCGGGTGAACAAAAAATGCGGGGCTGCCGGTACTGGCAAGAGTGGCGGCTATTTTGTTACCAATATGGCCTGATTTACCCATGCCAATAACAATAATACGACCTGAGCAGTCATACATTAATTGACAGGCTTGGTTAAAGCTTTCATTAACGTATTGTGTAATATCGCTGAGTGCTTGGCGTTCAATCTCTAGAACACGTAACCCTTGTTGAATAAAGTTTAGCGTTGCCATGGGCTATCCTACTTGACTAAAAATATAACCTTGGTAAATCATAAATGCGACGATGAGCAAGCCACCTTCTATTCTATTGATACGTCTTTGACCTCTAAAGTTCAATGACATAGCAATTAGCGCCAAGGTTGCGCCAATCATAATAATAACATCACGGTTAGCTACTGATGCGTCAATAACCGATGGATTAATTAATCCTGCCAGCGGTAATACCGCTAAAATATTAAAAATATTCGAACCAACTATGTTACCCAGCGCTAAGTCATCTTCATTTTTAAGTACACCTGCAATTGAAGCTGCAAGTTCAGGTAAGCTGGTGCCTATAGCAATAATGGTCAAACCAATCACCAAGTCACTTAAGCCAAAATATTTTGCGATATCAACGGCTGAGCCAACTAAAAAGTGTGAACTAACCGGCAGTAAAATCATACCCACTACCAGCCAAAAAACAGCTTTTTTGGTTGGTACATTGTCAGGTACTTCGTCACAGGCTTCGCTCACAAACGGATCGTCTTGGTTTTTAGCTCGCAGTGAGACAAAAATAAGTCCGCCAATAAAAACAACAAAGCCAAATAATAAGGCTGCACCTTCAAAAAATGAAAAATAGTTATCTGAAAAAATATACCAAGTTGCAATGGAGACCAGCAGTACCAGTGGAATTTCACGTTTTAACGTACTTGAAGATACTGATAAGGGTCTTAAAAGGGCGGTAATACCTAAAACTAATAAGATGTTAGTGATGTTTGAACCAACTGCATTACCCACGGCAGTATCGGTTTTATTTGCCAAAGCTGCTGAAGCCGATACCATCATTTCAGGCGCTGAAGAGCCCATAGCTACCACGGTTAAACCTACAATTAGCGTTGGCACGCCAAAGTTTTTAGCCAGTGCTGCTGCACCATAAACAAACCTGTCTGCACTCCATACGAGAGCCGCAAAACCAAGAATTAAAATGACAAACGAGGTAACCATTGTGATAAGCCAATTAATGTAAATTCAGATAGCGCGAATAGTAACAAAAGCCACCATAAAAGTATAAATAAAAGAATAAGGTGTAATACATTAGGCGGTTATTTTAAGTATTCTTTGGCGCTTTTTATATGAAATTTTAAGCCAAAGTTAAGGCTGCTTGAATCAATCTTATAACTGTTTTTGCGACACTATTACAAAATCTTACGAATTGTTTTTTCCATATTGGTTAAAAAACCCTTAAAATAGAAATATGAGAGAGTATTGTTATGGAGAGCGACTTGTCGCAATCAATAGTTGAAGTCAAGGATGTTACCTTTTCTAGAGGCGATAGGGTCATATATAAAAATATGAGCTTTGACGTACCTGAGGGTAAAATTACTGCCATTATGGGGCCAAGCGGAATTGGCAAAACCACGATGCTACGCCTAATAGGTGGCCAGCTTAAACCAGACTCCGGTGATATTTTATTTAAAAACGACAGCATTGTCGCTATGTCGCGCAAAGAACTCTACGCGGCACGTAAACGCATGAGTATGTTATTTCAAAGCGGTGCCTTATTTACTGATATGTCGGTGTTCGATAACATTGCATTCCCCATTCGAGAGCACACGCAACTCAGTGAAGATTTAATCCGTTTAGTGGTATTAATGAAACTACAAGCTGTTGGCTTACGTGGTGCTAAAGATTTAATGCCTTCAGAGTTATCTGGCGGTATGGCACGTCGTGCAGCTTTGGCTCGCTCTATAGCGCTTGATCCTGAACTTATTATGTATGATGAGCCTTTTGCAGGACAAGACCCTATTTCAATGGGGGTGTTAGTTAAGCTGATCAAATCTTTAAACGAAGTACTTGGCTTATCTTCTTTAATTGTCACGCACGATGTGACAGAAGTAATGAGTATTGCCGACCACGTTATTATTATTGCTGATCAAGGCGTTATTGGCAGTGGTACGCCAGAGCAGATGCGAGAGCACGAATCACCACTTGTTCAACAGTTTTTAAAAGGGTTATCAGATGGTCCAGTGCCATTTCATTATCCAGCACAAACCTATGCAGATGAACTGTTAGGAGAGCAGCAGTAATGTTGGATTTACTACAAAAAATAGGCCACAAAACGCTGGGCCGATTTGCTGCACTGGGGCGTTCAACCCAAATGCTGGCAAGTGCGTTATGGCATGTACCCAATTTTAAAAAAGGCACACCTTTACTCGTGCGCCAACTTTACATGGTTGGTTCACAATCGCTGTTGATTATTGTTGTGTCGGGATTATTTATCGGCATGGTATTAGCCCTGCAAGGCTATACTGTTTTAGTTGATTATGGCGCTGAAGACAGCCTAGGCCCTTTAGTGGCACTCAGTTTATTACGTGAACTTGGGCCAGTAGTAACCGCATTATTATTTGCCGGTAGGGCAGGCAGTGCGTTAACCGCTGAAATTGGCTTAATGAAAGCCACCGAACAGTTATCATCGCTTGAGATGATGGCCATTGACCCGCTTAGACGAATTATAGCGCCGCGGTTTTGGGCTGGTTTGATTAGTATGCCAATGTTGGCACTTATTTTTTCTGCTGTAGCTATTATTGGTGCTCATTTAGTGGGGGTTGATTGGCTAGGCGTTGATACGGGAAGTTTCTGGTCAATTATGCAATCTCAGGTTTCGTTTGAAAAAGACATACTAAACGGTTTAATTAAAAGTATCGTATTTGCGATTGTTGTTACCTGGATTGCGCTTTACAAAGGGTATGACTGTGTTCCCACATCAGAGGGGATCAGCAAGGCAACAACAGAGACAGTGGTGCACTCATCACTAGCGGTATTAGGTTTTGACTTTATTTTGACAGCGGTAATGTTTACCAGCTAATAGGGTATTAAATAATGAATTCACGGAAATTAGAAATTTTAGTTGGTTTTTTTGTAGCATTGGGCATTTTGGCATTTTCAATGCTGGCGCTCAAAGTGGCTAATTCGGGTATTAGCGGCTCAGGTGAAACCTACGCATTGAACGCCAAGTTTGAAAATATAGGATCATTAAAAACACGTGCACCCATTAAGGTGGGCGGCGTTGTTATTGGTCGTGTAGAGTCAATTTATGTACACCCACAAGAGTTTTTACCAGTAGTAAATATGAGTATTGATGCGCAGTATTTATGTCGTTTTTCAGATACCAGTTCTATCTCAATTTTAACCTCGGGTATTTTAGGTGAGCAATACTTAGGTATTAACCCTGTGATCGCATCAGATTCAGCTAAACAGCGATGCTTAGGCGAAGATGTAGCGAACAGCGAACAAGATCAAGCCATTGACGATTTATTTGGTGTTCAAAGTAAAGCATTAGCCAACGGCGATTCTATTACAGATACCAAGTCAGCATTGGTACTAGAAGAATTAATAGGCCAGTTTTTATTCAACCAAGGTAGTGAGTAATTATTATGTTGAAAACACTTTTAGCAAGTATCGCATTAGTAACTGTCACGCTAGTACAAAGTGTACATGCCGGTGAAGTGAAATTGACTGATCCTAATAAAATGGTACGTCAGGTTGCTGATAATACCTTTGAGCGTATTACCAAAGACCAGCCATTAATAACCACTAACAAAGAGCATTTACGGGTCATCGTTGAAGAAGAACTGATGCCCTACATTGACTACAAATATGCTGCACTGAGAGTGTTAGGTAGCGAAGTATCTAAGGTACGCGCCATTACCGACAAAGCAGAAAAAGCAAAAGCAATTGAAGATATTCAGCGTTTTATTGGCGCGTTTAGAGAGTACCTTGTTGCCACTTATGCTGGCGTTTTTACCCAGTATACTAATCAACAAGTTGAATTTGCTGCCGAGCAGCCTTTTAAAGGCAAAGATGTGGTGATGATAAAAACCAAAATTGTAGAAGCCGGTAAGCCTGATATTAAAATTGATTTTAAAGTACGTGAAGATAGAAGTGGCGAATGGCGCGCTTACGATATGATTGCTGAAGGCATTAGCTTACTTGATGCAAAACAAAGTGAGCTTCAGGGCATTTTACGCCAACAAGGTATTGACCACGTTAGCGACCTGTTAGAGCAAAAAAGTAAGTTACCGGTTCAGTTTAGAGGCAGTGACACAAATGACTAAATTGGCAATCAGCCAAGTCGATGAACAGCATCTACGAGTCAGTGGTGAATTGACTCATAATTCAATTGGCAATGAACGGCTTCTGAACACTAAGCGACAAACTGAGCATAAAACCCTTTATTTTGACCTAAGTGAGGTGACAAGGGTTGACACAGCCGGCTTAGCTTGGTTAATTCACTCTTTTACAGAATTTAAGCAACAAGGCATTCGCCTTGAATTGCAAAACCCACCTGAACAACTGCAAAACCTTATGCAGTTAGGCCAGGTTACAACCCTATTTGAGTGAGAGTTATGGAAACGAGTCAAGTCGAAACATTATTACGCGACGAACTTCAGTTAGCTGAAGTACATGTAAAAGCCAATGGCAGTCATTATGAAGTAATCGCTGTCGGTGAATGCTTTGACGGATTAAGTCGTGTTAAAAAGCAACAGCTAGTGTATGGCCCATTAATGAACACTATTTCAGACGGTACCATTCATGCTGTTTCTATCCGCGCTTTTACTCCGACAGAGTGGAAACGTGAGCAAAAATTCATTTTACCGCAATAAATAAGGCCCCTTAGATGGATCAATTTGTAATTCAAGGTGGCACTTCACTGGCTGGTGAAGTAACTATTTCTGGCGCTAAAAACGCAGCTCTTCCGATTCTATTTGCAGCTTTATTAGCTGATGGCAAAAGTACTTTTACTAACGTACCACATCTTCGCGATATCATTACGACCGAAGCCTTATTAAAAACGTTAGGCGCTGATGTTCAGTGGCAGGGCGATTCACTCATTATTGATGGTGCAACGGTAAATAGCACGTTAGCGCCTTATGACTTAGTAAAGCAAATGCGTGCGTCAGTGCTTGCACTTGGCCCTTTAGTCGCTCGATTTGGTGAGGCACAAGTATCCTTACCTGGTGGCTGTGCTATTGGTGCGCGCCCGGTTGATATTCATATTCAAGGCTTAGAGCGTATGGGCGCTCAAATAACCGTTGAAAACGGTTATATTAATGCCAAAGTAGATGGTCGCTTAAAAGGCGCTGAAGTTTTCATGGAAATGATCAGCGTAGGTGCCACTGAAAACTTACTGATGGCGGCAACGCTCGCCGAGGGTAAAACAGTACTAGAAAATGCTGCCCGCGAGCCAGAAATTATCGATTTAGCCAATTGCTTAATTGCTATGGGCGCTAAAATTACTGGTGCAGGTTCTAGCCGTATTGAGATTGAAGGGGTTGAGCGCCTATCAGGTTGTGAGCACCGCATATTACCGGATCGCATTGAAACGGGTACCTTTTTAGTGGCTGCAGCGATGGCTGGCGGTGAAGTTCTGTGTAAAATGACCGACTTCCATTCACTTGAGCCAGTAATAGAAAAACTACGTGCAACCAATGCGTTACTAGAAGTGCATGAGGATAGTATTTATCTTGATATGCGAGGCCGAGAGCTTAAAGCGGTGAATATTAAAACTATGCCTCATCCTGGTTTTCCAACCGATATGCAAGCGCAGTTTACCGCATTAAATGTGGTGGCTAATGGTAGTGCGACGATTACCGAAACTATTTTTGAAAATCGTTTTATGCATGTGCCTGAGCTACAACGTATGGGCGCTAATATTCGCTTAGAAGGCAATACGGCCTTTTGTGGTGAAACAAAAAGCTTATCGGGTGCGCAAGTAATGGCAACTGACCTTCGTGCATCAGCGAGTCTTATTCTAACGGGGATTGTAGCCCAAGGCGAAACGGTTGTTGATCGTATTTATCATGTAGATAGAGGTTATCAGCGTATTGAAGATAAACTCAGTGCGCTAGGTGCTAACATCAAACGCAAAAGCAATTAGTTATACTAATACAATTATTATTCTAATCCATAAAAAACGCGATGATCTATCGCGTTTTTTTATGTCTAATGCCAAAGTATAAATAAGCGCTTTATAGCTTGGTTTCAAGCTCTGCTACTTTCACCATTATTTTTTGTATTTCACCGTTACGGTAAAGCTCAAATTCAATTTCTTTCCCCGGTTCGGTACTGCCTATTTTTTTCAATACATTTTGTGGATTAGCCACTGAAAGCCCAGCAATTTTAATCACAATATCTTGCTCTTCTATACCCGCCTGCCATGCAGGACCTAAAGGGTCTAGGTTGGTAATACGCATGCCTGCAACGGGCGTTAAGCTATCATTGACCTCTTTACCTGTACTGTCTACCGCTGTGCCTTCAAAGCCCAAATAGCCGCGTACTACACGACCATGGCGAATAAGTTTGCCCATTACCTCTTTTGCCAAGGTGTAAGGCACCGCAAAAAAGATCCCTTGTATATTTAAGTTTTCACGGGTTTTAAACTGGGCAGAGGTGATCCCTACTAAATCGCCATTAGAATTTACCAGTGCACCACCAGAGTTACCTACGTTAATAGCAGCGTCCATTTGCAGTAAGTTATTGTAAGGACTGTCGGTAATTTTTTGCTTACCGGTGGCGCTAATGATCCCCTGAGTAATGGTTTGCCCTAAGTTAAGTGGGTTTCCGATGGCTAACACTAAATCGCCTACACTCGAACTGTAGTTATCGTTAACGGGTATAACAGGCAGGTGATTGGCATTTATTTTTAATAATGCTAAGTCGGTAATAGTATCAAAGCCAATGAGTTGCACATCAAAAAAACGTCTGCCGTCAGTAAGAATAACCAGTATTTGATCGGCATTATTGATCACATGGTAATTAGTCAAAATATAACCGTCAGGTGACATGATCACCCCAGAACCAAGCTCTTGCACCGTATTTTGGCGTTTATAGCGTGGCTCTTTAGAAATGCTTTCTGAAAAAATGGTGACAACCGATGGCGCTGCGCGCTTAACTGCATCAGAAAAGCTCAAATGACTTGCAGTCATTGCACTGGGTAGCGGCACGTTAGGTAGCAATGCAGTGCGCATGTTAGGGCTAAAAAAAACCACTAAAAAAGCAATGCCTAAACCGGCAAATAGAGGAGGAAGTACAAATTTTAGAAGTTTTAGCACGGTATTCTTATTGTTAGTGAGCAATCCCTTTATGATGGCACAAAAAAAATAACAGCGGCAAGTGCCGCTGTTACTTTTATTGTATTATTACTGAATTAATACAAAAATAGACTCACGCCCGCGTTTTACACCTAACACAATATTACCTTGAATATCTTCGATAATTTTGTTCATGTCGCGAATGCTTTCTACTCGTTGACGGTTTACTTGCACAATAACATCGCCTTCTTCAAGGCCTACTCGTGCTGATGGCGAACGAGGGTCGACAGAGGTCACCTCAATCCCTTTCATTTTGTTCTTCTTCACGTTTTCAAGCGTTGCACCTTGGAATGCTGGGTGTAACTCTTCGCCCGCAGCGGTAATGCCTGATGCACCATCAAGGGTTACTTCCACATTTTTAACTTTACCGTCACGGTAAATCCCCAATTGTACTTCGCGGCCTTCACCTAAGGTGGCAATTTTACTGCGTAGTTCATGGAAGCCACTAATTTCACTACCATTAATACTAATAATTACATCGCCTGCTTTAATTCCCGCTTTGCTGGCTGCGGTGTCATCGAGTACCTGCATAACATAAGCCCCTTGTTTAACATCAAGCTGCTGTGCTTTAGCAAGACCTGCATCAAGAGGGCGGCCTGAAATACCTAACGAACCACGGCGTACTTCACCATGCTCTACAATTTGATCAACTAGGTTTTTCATCATATTTGACGGAATAGCAAAGCCAATCCCCACATTTCCGCCTGATGCACCTAAAATAGCGGTATTAATACCAATCAGCTCACCGTTTAAATTAACTAAAGCCCCACCTGAGTTACCTTGGTTTATGGCGGCATCGGTTTGAATGAAATCTTCGTAACCCTCAATATTTAAGCCACTGCGGCCTAATGCGCTAACAATACCTGAGGTAACCGTGTGGCTTAAACCAAAAGGGTTACCAATAGCTACAGCAAAATCACCGACACGTAAGTCATCTGAGTTAGCTAGCTTTACTGCGGTTAATTCATCTGCGTCTATTTGTAGTAGCGCAATATCAGACTCTTTATCGCTACCAATTTTTGTTGCTTCATATTCGCGGCCATCTTCAAGGGTGACCACCATTTTTTCAGCGTCTTGCACTACATGGTTGTTAGTAACCACATAACCTTTGTCAGCATCAATAATAACTCCTGAGCCTAAACCACTAAACTGGCGCTTTTGGCTACGTGGCTGCGGGTTGCCAAAAAAGAAATCGAGCGGGTCACCGCGTCGGCGAACCTCTTTAGAGCCTGAAACCTGAATACTCACTACACCTGGGGTAATTTGCTCAAGCATAGGGGCAAGTGTTGGTAATTGTTGACCATTAACGGCAACCGGCAATTTAGCAAACGAGGCGGTTGGACTTAGTAATAAGCTAGTAGATAAAATAGCAGCACTGATAAGTGATAATTTCATTTTCATAGTCAGGGTTTACTCCACTTAAAAAGCAAAAGGCTGCAATAAGCAGCCTCAAAAAAGTATATCAGTAAGATAAAACAACAAAGCTGTTATATCTAAAGACTATGGGGTCAAAAAAAAGTTCATCAAGATGCTTTAGAAGTATTCACATCACCAGCAAATAATCCTGATTTACCCGACACATAATCAGCTGGTTGAGCATCGGCGTTTGAGCGATCTGAACTACGCTCTTTTAATGACGCTTGTAACTGCTCTGTGGTTTCTTTAGAGAAAAACGGTTCAGCAGGGGCTTTATTTCTGTCTTCAAGTAATAGTTGATTGGTTTCTTCAACATGGCTTAATAACTGGTCGTAGTTTTCTTTCATTTTGTTTACTAACTTACCAGTGTTCGCTAAATGATCGGCAACATCTTGACGATACTGCTCAAGCGAATGCTTAGCTTGCTCTGCTTGTTGCTCTAACTCATCTTGTTTAAATTGTTTTTTAGTGACAAAGGCACCAACGAAAAATGCAGCAATAGCAACCACTATCACTAAACCTACCCATGTAAATGTACCCATAAATTCACCTCTATGCGAAAATAACTAAAAAAATTTAGTTCAATAATAATTCATACTAAGTCTAATATACCCTGAGTATTGATGCGTGTTAATATGCTTTGCAAATTAAACTGTGTTTTAACTGTAAATAGATATGACTCCTTGGCAAACATACCAGCAAGACCTTCAACGCGATGACTTTGTACATGACGCAGCACAAGAAAATGCAGTTCGTCATTTACAGCGTTTATACGACGATTTAACACAAGCAAAACCACAATCTAAAGGCTTTTTTGCAAAGCTTTTTAATAAAGCAGAGCCAGCTCCCATTAAAGGTTTATACTTTTGGGGTGGCGTAGGCCGTGGTAAAACTTACCTTGTTGATACTTTTTACGAAGCTTTACCGAGCGATAGAAAAATGCGAGTGCATTTTCACCGCTTTATGCACCGAGTACACGACGAGCTTAAAAAGTTAAACAACACAGCAAACCCATTAGAAACAGTTGCCGATATTTTTAAAGCAGAAACAGACATAATTTGTTTTGATGAGTTTTTTGTACAAGACATTACCGATGCCATGCTGCTCGGTGGTTTAATGGAAGCGCTATTTGCTCGTGGTATTGTGTTAGTTGCAACCTCTAATATTATACCTGATGATTTATACCGCAATGGCTTACAACGCGCTCGTTTTTTACCGGCTATTGCCTTAGTGAATAAGCATACTGAAATAGTTAATGTAGATTCCGGTGTTGATTACCGGTTACGTACACTGGAACAAGCAGAAATTTTTCACAGCCCGCTTGATGAGCAAGCTGATAAAAACCTATTTGAATACTTTGATAAGCTCTCCCCTGAGGCCGGTAAACTAGACACCCCAATTGAAATAGAAGGGCGGATGATCAAAACCCGCAAGGTGTCTGATTGCATCGTTATGTTTGAATTTAGCGAACTGTGTGAAACCGCGCGTAGCCAAGTGGATTACATGGAAATAAGCCGATTATATAACACGGTGATTTTATCAAACGTAAAACAGCTTGGACAAAATAATGATGATGCAGCAAGGCGTTTTATTGCGTTGGTAGATGAGTTTTATGAGCGTAACGTTACCTTAATTATCTCTGCAGAAAAACCCATTACCGAGCTCTATACACAAGGCAATTTAAACTTTGAATTTAAACGCTGTATTAGTCGCCTGCAAGAAATGCAATCGTTAGAATATTTAGCCCGAGAGCATTTAGCTTAAAATACGAAGGTTAGCGGGCGACGGGCTGCGAGTTGATATTACGTAGCAGCGAGTTTACCTCGCGTAAATTTGGTTATTTACAAATAAAAAACCTTGCGATGTTAACCACAAGGTTTTTTTATTTCTCGAACCTATCTCATAGTAACAAACTCTTCCGACCCTGTTGGGTGTAATGCGACAACCGCATCAAAATCGGCTTTAGTCGCGCCCATTTTCATGGCGACAGCAAAGCCCTGAATCATTTCATCAACGGTGAAACCGATACCGTGTAAGCCCACAACTTTTTCATCATCGCCTGCACACACAAGCATCATGTTACATGCTTGGCGATGCTGAGTAACTGCGGTGTACATAGCCGCAAAGCTTGATTTATATACTTTTACATTTTCTTCGCCGTACTGAGAAATCGCCTCTTGTTCAGTTAAGCCAATGGTGCCGATAGGTGGATGGCTAAATACCACGGTTGGTACTAGGCTGTAGTCCATTTTTAAATCGTTCGGCAATTCTTTATTAAATAAACGCTCCGATAGAGTACGACCCGCTTTTACAGCAACTGGTGTAAGCTCAATACCATTTTCGATAATATCACCCACAGCGTATACATTTTTAGCCGTGGTGTTTTGGTATTCATCTACTTTTACATAGCCGCTTTCGTTTACTTCTACGCCTGCTGCAGCAAGGTTAATTTTATCGGTTGTAGGTGTTCGACCAATCGCCCAAATAACCTGATCAACATTTTCGCTGTAACCGTTTTCAAAATGAATAGTTAAGCTGCCATCAGCCTCTTTTATCACCTCTTTTGGTGAACACTCAGTGTGCAGTGTTGGGCCTTCTTTTGCCATAATATCAACCAGTGTGTCGATAATGTATGGGTCAAAGGTGCGCAGCGGCTTGCTCTTACGAACAAATAAATGGGTTTGTGTCCCTAGGCTGTGCAGCACACCTGCAATTTCTACGGCAATATAACCGGCACCAACAACAGCAACACGCTTAGGTTGTTCGTTCAGCTCAAAAAAGCCGTTTGAATCAATACCGTGTTCAGCACCTGGAATATTAGGAATAGTAGGGCGTCCGCCTACGGCAACTAAAATGTGATCAGCAGTGTAATGCTCACCATTTACTTCAACGGTTTTACTATTCACAAACTTTGCAAAGCCTTTGATCACAGTTACGCCATTTTTAGCTAAACCATTATCATAGCCTTTGTGAATGCGGCCAATATAGGCTTCACGGCTTTCTACTAGCTTTGACCAGTCAAAGCCTTTAACTTCAACATCAAAACCGTAATCAGGAGCATAAAGATTAATTGCTTCAGCAACTTGAGCGCCATGCCACATTACTTTTTTAGGAACACACCCTACGTTTACGCAGGTGCCACCCATGTGTTTAGCTTCAATTAATGCTACTTTTGCGCCACGCATTGCTGCACGGTTAGCTGATGCAATACCACCACTACCGCCACCAATTGCAATGTAATCAAAATGCTGAGCCATGTTTAATCCTCTAAATATTAATTTAACTTTTCTGTGCCGATGATAGCATATGCGATGAGCAAGTCACTTGTTCGGGGCTGCTAAAATCTATCAAACATCCTTCATCAAACGAAAGATATGCTATTTCAGATCAAGCTGCTAGGTGATCATTTACAGATACACACTCGTTAACTAGTAAAGCAGGTTTGCCCTTGTATTTACGTATTTTGCCCCAACTTAAATTTTTATATTTTGCATAAACCGAGAATCACTATGACCAATGCACATACTAATCCCCTAATCGGGCTTGAAGGTTTACCGCCTTTTTCAAAAATAAAGCCAGAGCATGTTGTCCCGGCACTAAAAAAAGGTATTGAGCACTGTCGCAGTGCAATTGATGATGTATTAGCAAAGCAATCATACACATGGGAAGATTTAGTATTACCCCTTGAAGAAGCTGACGATAAACTATCGCGATTGTTTTCACCGGTATCGCATTTGAACTCAGTAATGAATAATGATGAACTTCGCGAAGCCTACGAGCAATGTTTACCGCTTATTTCTGAATACTCGACTTTTGTTGGTCAGCACCAAGGTTTGTATGAGGCTTACAACGCACTTTATAACAGTGACGAATTTAAAACACTCACTACTGCCCAGCAAAAAACCATTACTAACGCATTACGTGACTTTAAGCTTTCAGGTATTGCGTTAAATCCTGAGCAACAAAAACGCTACGGTGAAATTAGTGCGCGTTTATCAGAGCTTGCCTCAAAATTTGGTAATAATGTGATGGATGCCACGCTTGCATGGCATAAGCATATTACCGATGAAAGCCAATTGGCTGGTTTACCAGAATCAGCGCTTGCATTAGCGGCCGATACGGCAAAAAGTAAAGACTTAGACGGCTGGGTATTTACCCTAGATTTCCCTTCTTATTTGCCGATTATGACCTATGCAGATAATCGTGAACTTCGCAAAGAAACATACACCGCGTTTTCTACCCGTGCATCCGATCAAGGCCCTAATGCGGGAGAGTTTGATAACTCTGCGATCATGAGTGAAGAGTTGGCACTGCGTCATGAGTTAGCACAATTACTTGGCTTTAATAACTACGCTGAAAAATCGTTGGCTACAAAAATGGCAGAATCACCTGCACAGGTATTTTCATTTTTAGAAGACTTAGCTGCTAAATCTAAACCACAAGCAGAGCAAGAACTTAAAGAGCTGCAACTATATGCAGAGCAAAAGCATGGTATTAGTGAACTGCAGGCGTGGGATTTTGGTTATTACAGTGAAAAACTAAAGCAAGAAAAGTACGCGATTTCAGATGAAGTCCTTCGCCCGTACTTCCCAGCAAATAAAGTACTGAGTGGCTTATTTGAAACGGTTAATCGCCTATTTGGCATTACTGTAAAAGAAGTCGCTGATTTTGAGAGCTACCATAAAGATGTACGCTTTTTTGAAATTTATGACAGCAATAACACTTTACGTGGTCGTTTTTACTTAGATTTGTATGCGCGCGATCACAAGCGTGGTGGTGCGTGGATGGATGACTGTATGGGTCGTAAAGTGCACGCTAATGGTGAACTTCAAACACCAGTTGCTTACCTGGTGTGTAATTTTAATAAAGCGATTGGCGATAAGCCTGCTTTGTTTACCCATAATGAAGTAACCACACTGTTTCATGAGTTTGGTCACGGCATTCATCATATGCTTACCCAAGTAGATGCAGCCCCCGTTGCCGGTATTAATGGTGTGGCATGGGATGCCGTTGAGTTGCCAAGTCAGTTTTTAGAAAACTGGTGTTACGAGGAAGAAGCGCTTAGCTTTATCTCAGGTCATTTCGAAACCGGTGAGCCACTACCTAAAGAGTTGCTTGATAAACTACTTGCGGCTAAAAATTATAACTCAGGTATGCAAATGTTAAGACAACTTGAGTTCTCGTTATTTGATTTTAAAATCCACCACGATTACGTGGCAGACAAACCATGTAACATTCAAGCTGTGCTTGATGATGTACGCAGTCGTACCTCAGTCATTAAGCCGCCAGCGTTTAATCGTTTTCAGCATGGCTTTAGTCATATTTTTGCGGGCGGTTATAGTGCAGGTTATTACTCGTACAAATGGGCTGAAGTACTTTCGGCAGACGCCTATTCTAAATTTGAAGAAGAGGGGATTTTTAATCCACAAACAGGCCAAGCGTTTATGCAGCACATTCTTGAAAAAGGCGGCAGCGAAGAGCCGATGACATTGTTTAAAAACTTCCGTGGTCGTGAGCCAAGTGTAGACGCACTACTACGCCACAGTGGCATTGCCGCTTAGGGTCTGTTGACCTTTGCGGATTAAAATATAATTACAAAAGCGCCCCAGTGGCGCTTTTTTATTACCTAAAGCACAGTGTTGTTAAAGAATATTTTGAATAAATTTTAGTAGTTTCAACATAGCGTACTATG
This sequence comes from Pseudoalteromonas sp. MER144-MNA-CIBAN-0113, assembly GCF_040308965.1. Classification (NCBI taxonomy): domain Bacteria; kingdom Pseudomonadati; phylum Pseudomonadota; class Gammaproteobacteria; order Alteromonadales; family Pseudoalteromonadaceae; genus Pseudoalteromonas; species Pseudoalteromonas sp. MER144-MNA-CIBAN-0113. Next base: position 2,313 of record NZ_JBEOOG010000037.1, on the reverse strand, counting down.
CTTTGAACAAAGTACTAAAAGGGACTAACGCATGGCAAAGTTAATACTGGCAATTGATGACGATAAATTAATGCACCATATTATTGAAGAGTCTTTAGCTGGGTTTTGTAAAGTGATCCATGCCAAAAATGGTGAAGATGGCATAAGACAAGCAAACAAGTATAACCCTGATATTATTTTGCTTGATGTTGAAATGCCGGGTATGTCTGGTTATGAGGTCTGCCAAAGTATTAAACAAAATAAAGCCACAACAGATATTCCGGTAATGTTTTTATCATCCAAAGTGGGGCAGGCTGAACGTATTAAAGGGTTTAGTGTTGGCGGGGCTGACTACATTTTAAAGCCTTTTAACGCACAGGAGCTGATGGCACGCATTAAAATTCTTTACCAGTACCGCAAGCAATGCGCAGCACTGCAGTATGATATAGCAAAGGCCAATAAAACAGCTGAAATGGCGATGATTGAAACCGGTGACATGGGACGCATTATGCGCTTTGTTTGTCAAAGCTACCATGCTGATAACTTAGAACTATTAAGTGAATACTTTTTAGGCTTTTTTACGCCATTACACCTCAATGTCGTGGTTGTTTTTTGGCAAAATAACCAGGGAGTGTTTTATAGCCAAGAGACGGGCGTATGCCCATTAGAGCAAGAGCTACTCATGCAGCATAAAAATGCAGAGCGCTTTGTTGATATTGGTCATAGTACTATTATTAATTACCCTAATATTTCACTGTTAATTAAAAATATGCCAATGGATACGCCATCACTGTATGGTCGCTATAAAGATTTATTTCCGCATATTTTAGAAGTAACTAACGAAAAAGTAGTTACTATACAGCAGCACCAATATCGACTGATGCACGACAATGAATTAACAACCGCATTTACAGACATTGTCGCACAGCTAAAAAATCAAAATGCGATGCAAAGCAATGCGATTAGCCAGCTTACAGAGCAGCTCGAGCAACTCCAATCGTTAATGCAAACACAAAATGACTTACCAGCTTCGCAGCTCAATGAGCAAATAACTGAGCTTAGCCATACATCACAGCAGCTGGTTGCAACCACTAATGATTTAGCCTTTATTAAGCACCAACTAAAAACAACTACTCAACAGCGTGATGACTTAATTACTCAAACACAACTAAGTAAACAACAAGCGCAGCCAGAATCTGAGAGTGAAAATAACGATATTGAGTTGTTTTAAACTATACACCTTGCGAACTTCGTATATTGCTACTGTTTGGGTATAATAGCGGTGAAATTTATCATCGGAGTGTGAAGTGGTTATACAGTGTGCGTTTAAAGAGTGTCGGCCATATTTGAATGAGTTAGAAACACGCTTTGGGCTTGCTCAATGGGCGGAGCAAAGTAGTGGCTTTAGTTTGCATTACGATGATAAAGGGCTAAGCCTATATAAAACTGATGAGCCTAAACTAGGTGCAATTAACGTAGACTTTGTAACTGGTGCTGTTGCACATAGGCGTAAATTTGGTGGTGGTAAAGGGCAATCAATTGCTAAAGCCGTTGGTCTTAATAAGGGCGCAACGCCAGTGGTACTCGATGCAACCGCAGGGCTTGGACGCGACGGTTTTGTGTTAGCCTCACTAGGCTGTAAAGTAATTTTACATGAGCGCCACCCCGTGGTTGCTGCACTGTTATATGATGGCTTACAACGTGCTTATAACGATAGTGAAATTGGCCCATGGATGCAGCAAAATATGAGTCTTATCTTTGGCTCAAGCCATACCTTACTTGCCCAATGTAACAGCATGCCTGATGTGGTTTACCTTGATCCTATGTTTCCGCACCGTGAAAAATCAGCATTGGTTAAAAAAGAAATGCGGGTATTCCAAGAATTAGTAGGTGGCGATACCGACGCCGATGATTTACTCGAGTTTGCCTACCCCCTTGCCAGCAAACGTGTGGTGGTTAAACGCCCCGATTACGCACCATTTTTAAATGATAAAACTCCAAGCATGCAAATCAAAACTAAAAAGAACCGCTTTGATGTATATGTAAAAGCCGCGATGATTTAGGTTAAAGAACAGTTTTTAGTCTTCAGCTGTCAGTTGTCAGCAAAAGATTAAGCCAAGTACGGTGTTTGGGTTAAACGTAGGCGGGGCTTTACGCCGCGCAGGTAGTTTGACATGTTGTGAAAGTGCGCGAGGTAAACTCTCGCCTATAATATAAAAACTGGGCTTGCATAAGGCTCGGTGTTGTATTTTACTACCTGACCGCTGACCGCTGACCGCTGACCGCTGACCGCTGACCGCTGACCGCTGACCGCTGACCGCTGACCGCTGACCG
>NZ_JBEOOG010000036.1:0-38901 GCF_040308965.1 Pseudoalteromonas sp. MER144-MNA-CIBAN-0113 | reverse complement strand
CGTTTTAATTTCGTCATTTTTTCACCCAAATTTGTATGCTTATTAGCATAACATTTCTTTCTTAATGGGTGGCCAAATTAACTATGCCACTACATAGCGGTGAATTAAAGCTTCAAAACCATAATTTATATTAGACATATTCCAATGAAGCCAGAAAGCACCATCATTGTCGGAAAGAAATGCAAAGAACTGAGCTAACATCTCTTTTTCTAGGTCATCATAATGATCGTGAATGTTTTCGCGTGGTATCTTATTTACTTCTGCGATTAAATGAATCGAAAAGCTGTGCATTGTTGAGCTACCAACATGAAGAACTGCAATCGAAGTTATCCTAGGTGAGTAGTTTTCATTATTATCATTTAAATTCTGACACGAATAATGAACTATAAATAAACTTTGTTCATTCTCATGCAACTTTTTCAAAGTTTCCTTGGTACTCAATTAATACTCCATATTTTGATTGCAACCTAACCATTCTTTCTAAGACATCTGTCGTTATAAAAGCCGTCAAATATCGATATCTCTTCGTATTTATATTAACCATCAAAAAATATTTGTAAACAGTTAGTTATATCCGAATCTTTTTATTACAGTAAAAAGTTACACCAAAAAGGGTGTGTTTAGTAATATCAGACTAACCATCATTACCTATACAAACATTAATTTCTTATTAAAGGTGGCTATTATGAAATCGTTTTTATTATGAAACCGCATGGGTTGAAAAGAGCAGCTGAAAAGGATGATATTTTAAAAGGACATTTGGAAGTGATATTTAAAAAATGGAGCTGTAAGTTACAGCTCCTACTTGGGCATTAGCTTTGTGCTGCTAACCAATGGTTTTGTACACATCAATATCGGTAGAGGTAATAAATGCACCTACAGCATCACCAAAGGCCTTGAAGTGTGGCGCGTTTTTATGGGCTTCGAAATGCTCATTAGACGCCCATTGCTCACTCACTAAATAGATAGTTTGCGCAGCATCGTTTTTAATTGATAGCTCGTAACGCAGGCAGCCTACTTCTTGGCGCGAAGACTGTTGTAAGTTTTCGAGCTCGGTTAATAGACGCTCTGCATCGCTATTTTCACTCGATAGTGTAGCAATTACCGTTAACATGGGTGTTCCTTGTTTCAAAAATAAAGGTGCAGCTCAACTGCACCTGTTTTAGTTCTGGCTTTTTGGTTATTGATCCCACTGTGGTGCAAAGTCAGGCGTTGCTTGGCGGTCGTTGCAATCAAGGCCATCAATTCGCGCTATATCTTCATCATCAAGTTTTACCTTGTCGTTAAAGTTATCTTCTAAGTTTTTACGCTTGGTCGATGATGGAATTGTGGTCATGCCGTTCGCATTTTCCCATGCAATAACCACTTGCGCTGGCGTTGCATCGTGTTTATTAGCAATATCTATAATGGTTTGATCGTTTAACACTTTACCAACCACAAACGGCATATAGGCTGTTACATGTATGTCATGTTGAGCACAAAAGGCGCGCAGTTTGGTATTGGTTAAATAGGGATGCACTTCTACTTGGTTAGTAAATATTTCACGCGAGTCTAACGTTTGCATCGCTTCTTTTAAGTTCGCAATAGTGAAGTTTGATACACCTATATGTTTGGTTAACCCTAACTTTTTAGCTTTTAGTAGCTCAGTCAGGTATTCGCTCATAGGCTCATTGTTTGATGGTGCAGGCCAGTGAACTAGCAATAAATCAACCGAGTCAACTTGTAACTTTTCTAATGATTTTTCTACACTTGCGATAAAGTCGTTTTTATTGAGTTTATTGTTCCATACTTTGGTAGTAATAAATAACTCATCTCTGGGGATATTACTGTCTTTAATGGCTTGGCCAACTTGCTCTTCGTTACCATAAATTTGCGCGGTATCAATATGACGAAATCCTACTTCTAACGCCATTTTTACAGATTCATAAGCAGTTTTACCTTCTAAACGAAAAGTACCCATACCTAAGTCTGGCATTTCAATTACACGTTGTGTCATAGCTTTATCCTTATTAAATAATTGGTTTAAAATTCAAACGTCGCGTTTACTAAATACACCGATTACTTTTTGATTTAAAATTTTGACCTCATGAAAATACTGAGGTCATTCATTTTTATTTCAAGACTAACCTACATAAGTTTCGCTTTATTTAGCCTGAACATTTTGTTTATCTAGCCTGCCACTGTACCGGGTGACTATTAAAGCCAGTAATGAAACAACGGCCCCAATCCATGCGGTATCTTTTAGTTCCATATGCTCGACTACAAGCCCCCCTGTAACAGAGCCTAAGGCTATTCCAATATTAAACGCTGCTATGTTTAGGCCCGATGCGACATCTACCGCATTAGGAGTATGCTTTTTTGCCTGTTTTACTACATAAAGCTGCAAACCTGGTACATTACCAAATGCAAATGCCCCCCATATTAAAATAGTCAGCACTGCGGCTACTTTTGATTCCATAGTAAAGGTGAAAGCCAATAAAATAATTGTTAACGCGCTAAATATAATACTCAGTGCGCTAATTGGGCCTCGCTTGTCGGCTAATTTTCCGCCCCATATATTACCAACAGCCACCGACACACCATAAACCAGCATTATTAAACCAATAGCGGATGGTGCAAAGCCAGTTTGCTGCTCTAATATAGGCGCTAAATAAGTAAATGCGGTGAACGTACCGCCGTAGCCTAATATAGTCATTAAATAAACGAGCAATAAGCGCGGCTTAACAATAACCTGTAGCTGCTCTTTAAACGTCGCCGGAATAGACTGCTTTAAATTTTTAGGTACTAATACAGCACTTCCAATTAAAGCGATAATACCAAGTGATGACACCACTAAAAATGTAGCGCGCCAACCAAAGTGCTGCCCTATCCAAGTACCTAATGGCACACCCGTTACTAGCGCTACCGTAAGGCCGGTAAACATAATTGCAATGGCGCTAGCCTCTTTATCTTTACTTACTAAGCTTGTCGCTATCATTGAGCCAATAGAGAAAAATACACCGTGAGCAAGTCCAGTTAAAATGCGTGCTATTATTAACGTTTCGTAGCTAGGGGCTTGCCAAGCTAATAAGTTACCCATAACAAATAAGCCCATAAGACTTATAAGTACCACTTTTCGGTTCCAGCGACCCGTTAATGCAGTGAGAACCGGTGCGCCAATAGCTACACCAACCGCATATAAGCTCACTAGTAAGCCTGCTGATGGTAAGCTCACGCCTAAATCGTTTGCAATAGTTGGCACTAAACCCACTATAACAAACTCTGTTGTTCCAATTGCAAATGCGCTTAAGGTAAGCGCCCATAAAGCCAATGGCATAGTTACATCCTCATTTTTAAAATAGATGTACAGTGTGAGTAAAAATGCCTTTGCAATAAATGGCATAAATGGCAAAATACTTTTGTTTATTTTGCAAATATAAATGAGTGAATTTATGCCTGTTCAAGCTAAAACTGAAGATCTAGAAATGTTTATTACCATTGTTGATTGTGGCAGTTTTTCCGGTGCGGCTAGTTTACTTGATTTAAATGTAGCTAAGGTTTCAAGAGCACTATCTCGTCTTGAAAGCAGGCTAAACTGCACATTACTAAATAGAACAACACGCCGCTTAGAACTTACCGAGGAAGGGCATATATACATAGAATATGCGCGAAAGGCTTTAAACACGCTGCTTTGCGCCGAAGAAACAATTAACCTACTTAAGCAAGCTCCAAAAGGGCATTTGCGTATAGATGCAGCAAGCCCATTTGTTTTACATCAACTAGCACCTCTAGTTAATGAGTTTAAAAAGCAGTACCCACAAATCACCCTCGATATTACCTCACATGACAATATTATTGATTTACTTGAGCGCAAAACAGATTTAGCTATCCGCATTGGTGACTTAAAAGATTCAAACCTTCATGCGCGTAAATTAGGCCAAAGTAAATTGAAATTGGTCGCAAGCGCAGGTTATTTAAATAATGCGCCACCGTTACAGCAGGTTTCAGATCTTAAAAACCATAATCTAATTGGCTTCAGTGAGCCCAACAAACTCAATCAATGGCCTTTTAAACATGAGTTATCACTGCACTTTGATTTAAGAGCTAGCAGCGGCGAAACCATTAGGCATTTATGTATTGCTGATCAAGGTATAGCACTACTCTCACAATTTATGATTGCCGAAGATTTGGCTTCTAAACGATTAGTAGAGGTGTTACCCAAGAGTATAAAAACCCCTAATAACCGAGAGTCTATTTATGGCGTTTATTACAAAAATGGGGCGGTTTCTTCACGTATCGTTGCTTTTTTAGATTTTATACAACCGCGATTGAGTTTATAAATCGCTTTTTAAATCAGTTTAAAATTCACTTAATGAAATAAAATATAATAATGACGGTTTTAAGATCAGTATTAGTATATACATTGAAGTTGCATTATTTAGATGAGGTAGTATGGATTCTTTAACACAAGTTGCGTTAGGTAGCGCTGTAGGGTACGCAGTATTAGGTAACAAAGTGGGCCGCAAAGCGGTGTTATGGGGCGCTATTTTGGGCACTTTACCCGATTTAGATGTGTTTTTACCCTATGGCGGCAGTGTTGAAGCATTTACTTATCACCGTGGCTTTAGCCATTCATTTTTTGTGCACTTGTTAATTAGCCCTTTGATTGTTTGGCTAATTTTAAAAATACACACTGGCATGCAAGCGTATAAAACACGTTGGTTTTGGTTAGTGTTTTTGTGTTTATCAACCCATGCACTATTGGATGCACTTACTGTGTACGGTACGCAATTAATGTGGCCACTTACAGAGCATCCGTTTGCAATTTCAAATATGTTTATTATTGATCCCCTCTACACGTTACCGCTATTAGTAGGGGTTATAGGCACTTTAATACCAAAAATAACCGCCCCAACCGCCTACAAAATTAACGCAATTACGCTCACAGTAAGTACTCTCTATTTATGTTGTTCGCTTATTCTTAAAGTTGTTATTGACGATAAAGTCAACACTGCGCTGCAAAACAGAGACATTACTGTCAATGAATACATTAGCACTCCAGCACCGTTTACTACTTTACTTTGGCGGGTGGTTGTGATGTCGGATGGGAAATATTATGAAGGCTATGCATCGGTGTTTGATACACCCAACGAGGTTACCTTAAATGCATACCAAACAACCCCTTCTTTACTAAACGAGATTAAAAATGAATGGGGTGTTAAACGCTTGCAGTGGTTTACAAAAGGGTTTTATTCCGTTCGCGAGCAGCAAGACAAAGTTATTCTCTCTGATTTACGCATGGGCATGGAGTGTGCTTATGTGTTTAATTTTGTTGTCGGTCAGAAAGATGGCTCAGCAATCAGTGTCGGTAATTTTGAAAAAATAAGTCAAAGACCCAACTTAAACAACCTACCTAAAATATGGGATAGAATTTGGCACCCCGATACCGTATTGGCATCGCCATTAGCAAAAAATAATTGTGTAGAGCAATAATACCAACTATAACTGCCATCTTTTGAGTAAACTCAACTCAATACCTTGTTGAGTTTACCTCTATTTAGTTAGGGGTTATCGTATAATTGGGTTCTGTTTTTTCCGCGCTCTTTGGCTTCATATACCGCATTATCGGCTTGGGCAAATAAATCAGTAAACGTCGTTTTCGCAGTACTCAAACTTGCCCCAATACTGGCGGTTACTGGGCGATTACCTACTTTAATTTCAGCAATTAATAAATGCAACCTTTGGCAAAATGACAAAGTATCTGCTTTATTTGTATCTGGCATCATAATTAAAAACTCTTCACCGCCGTAACGAGAAATAAGGTCGGTTTGTCGACCAAAATGTTTAAGACGTTGCCCCAACTCTTTTAAAACTCGATCCCCTTCTAAATGCCCAAAGGTATCATTAACGACTTTAAAATTATCAATATCGATAATTAATAATGCAACCGACTGCTTTGATCGCATAGCCTGTTCGAGTAACAGCACGCTGCGGCAATTCATCTCTCTTCTATTTAATAAATTGGTTAACTCATCAGTAGACGCTAAAGATTGTAAGCGTTCAGTTTGCGATTCTAACTTTTCCCGTGTTTTAATCAGCTCGTCGTAAAGCTTATCTCGCTGAGTCGCGTTAAAAAAGCTCCAGTATATATAGCTCTTTTCATCAAGCTGAGCATTAACGGTAACGGCCATACGCTCGCCTTGGGCGCTGAGCATAATTAACTGCATTTCTTGACACGCTTTTTCATGCAGTAAGGTAGGAAGCACATAACTTTGTAAAAATATTTTTGATGATTTAGCTATAATTTTATCAACTGACTTGCCAATAAGCTCATTACAATTCCACTGTAATTCCTTTTGAAAATAAGTATTTGCATAAACAATAATGTTATCTGCATTTGTCACTAATGCACCATTTAAAAAGTGATCTGCGGAATAATCAGCAAGCTTTTTATCTACTTTATCAAGTGACATGTGGCTAACTCACAAAATCAAAAATTAAACGGCTGACTGTTTCTGGGTGCGTCATATGAATACAGTGGCCATGCGCACTAATAACCTTAAGTGTTGCATTTGAAATTTCATTCGCTACAAACTCCCCAACAGAAGGCGCGGCTAAAGCATCATTTTCACTTTGTAAAATTAAAGTAGGCTGTTTTATATGTTCAAGTATAAAACGGTAGTCAGATAAAAACGTGGCTTCTGCAAAGGTTTTTGCAATAAGGGGATCGGTTGAGCAAAAACTTCCCGATAGTTCCGCTATAAATTCATCTGGATGAGAGTTGCCCATTACTAGAGGCGCTAAATAATTTGCCCAACCAATGTAATTTTTATCCATTAGGTTTAGTAATTCGTGAAGGTCTTGTTTTTCAAATCCACCAAAATAATCAGGGGGTAAATTTAAAAAGCACGGTGAGGGGCACACCATAACCAGCTTAGAAAATAGCTCTGGTTGCTCAATGGCAGCAAGTGCGCCAATGGTGCCACTAACCGAGTGGCCTATAAATGTAATATCGGTAAGTTCAAGTGCGGCACATATTTCTAGTACGTCTTTGGCATATCCATCAAGGGTTGAGTAGCGCTGTTTATTATATTTAGACACATCAGAGTTACCTGAGCCTACATAATCAAACAGCACTAAAGTAAAATGTTGTTCAAGGGCAGGAGTAACAAACCGCCACATATTTTGGTCACAACCAAATCCGTGAGCCAACACCAAGGTTCTATCACCCTTGCCAATTATTTTGACGTTGTTTCTTTTGCGTATTTCATTTAAGTGCGGCATTAGAATGATCCTTTTCTTTGTTCACCCAATAAAAGTAGTATATTTATTAAACATAGTGAGGGCTACTGTTTATATAAATAAGTTTAACTCATTGCAAAGCTTTATACATCAATTAGTTAGTTTAAAAATAATCAAGGGGCAAAGTACATACTATTGTATTGAATAAGTGTAATTAATTATTTCGCTTATATATAAAAACAATGCCTTTTTAACATTAAATTACAATCGTATAGCCAGTGTTAGCATAATGACTAATTAATATGCCTAATACAAACAGTTAGTTTTGGTGCTCATACTGTCCGCGATATACTTCAAATACTTTTAGCACGGTGTGTTGTTCTTTTGAAAGAGAGTCAAACCAGTCATCAAATAACTCATCATCTTCTTGTTCGCTTAATGCTAAATAATGAGCAAGCAATTCAATGATATCGTTATGAGAACATGCGAGTGAGTCAACTTGTTTTGCCAATACACTATGATCGCGCTCCCTAAGAGTGTCCATAACTCCTTGGTCGATTTGGTCCTGTTTTGTTTGAGCGTCACTCATAAACTACCTCTATTCTACGTGTTTAAATTTTTATTATTTTTTTTGCCGAAACTAGTTATAGCAGCCTAAATACTAATAGCCAGTACTTTTGATCTAAGTGCTTATTTTTTGACTACTTTGTGCAAATACACAGCAATTACACTGCGTTTAAGGCTATTTAAAATGATTTGCAAAGGGAAAATAAATACGTTAAATTAAATGATATACTATCACATAACATTAAGGACGTTTAATGAAACCCAATATTCACCCTGATTACCATATGGTTGCTTTTCATGATACTGCAGCCGATTCATATTTCATTATAGGTTCAACCATCAAAACCGACCGCACTATCGAAATAGACGGTAATACATATCCCTATGTGCCTATTGATGTCTCAAGTGACTCACATCCATTTTATACAGGCAAACAAAAAACGCTCGCATCCGATGGTCGCGTTGCGCAATTTAATCGTCGTTTTAAAAACTTATCTTCGGCTAAAAAGGAAAGCAAATGAAAGTATTAAGTTCATTAAAAAGTGCAAAACAACGACCTGGTTGTCAAATTGTAAAACGTAAAGGGCGCGTGTTCGTGATATGTAAAGATAACCCAAGATTTAAGGCCGTACAGGGTATGAATAAAAAATAGTGGGATAAAATAATAATGCCGAGTTTATTACTCGGCATTATTATTAAAGGGTATTTACTTTACTTCAACATAAAACTCAGGCTCTGCCTGAATAACCTTTTTCACGGTACATGTATTTACAGCAGCAATAAGTGCTTTTTTATATTTATCGGGGAAACCTTCAGGCAACCCAATTTCAATAGAAAAACGTTTTTTACCGTTTTCATCTACATTCTCGTTATTTTGTGTCAGCGTCATGCCGTCGGTTGAGATCTCTCTTTGCTGACAAAATTTACGCGCATAAAAACCAGCGCACAAAACCATGCTAACCAAAAAATAGTCAAATGGTTCTGGATGTTCTGCATCACCACCAGCGTTTATGCTTTGGTCGCTTATAACTTCATGCTCACCAAACTTAGCACTTAATTTTTGACCATCTAACATTGAAACCGAAATTTCCATTACTAATCCTTATTTTCCAAACAATAATTCAAAAAAGCCTGGAGGCTCATGTAATTCGTGATATTTTTTGCGCAAATTATCAATCGCCTTAAGTGGTTTTTTTGCCGACTCAAGTCCCTGCTCGTTCGCTACTTTTTTGGCTAACTGGGCTTGAATCAGCACCTTATCTAACCCTTGCACCGACTTCTCAGCTTCTTTATAAAACTTGGCTTGCTTACTTTGCTCTATCAATTTAATAAATTCATCGATAGCGCCATTAAATTCTTGCAGCTGGGTTGCTTCAACACTTTGTTTATAAGCAAGCCCAATATTTTTCATGGTCTTTTCTAAGTCGCTTACGTCATTAGCGGCAACTGTTTGACTAAAGAGTAATACTATTAACAATAAAACTGCTTTCATTCATAAATCCTAAAAAAATTAATTGCTGCATACATGCTAAACTTACTAGGGTATTATATAGCATAACGCTTAGATGTCACCACGGAGCTAGTTAGCAAGGTAAAAATCGAGCTTTATAAAATATATAGAGAAACATATGCCTTTGTTTAAATTACACCGCCTGATAACTTTTTCCTGCCTGCTATTCAGTAGTTACAGTATTAATGCCTTAGAGATCATATTCATCAATCCTGGCTTTTCAAATTCAACTGAAGCTAATAGCAATAAAACCGGTGATTTTTGGTTTCATGTTTCTAAAATTATGCAAAATGCTGCCACAGATTTAGATGTGACATTAACTATAAAATACGCCAATCGAAATCATATTTTAATGAAAGAGCTGATCCAGCAGGCCATTAACGATAAGCCTGATTACCTGTTATTGGTAAACGAAAAAAATGTCACCAGCCAATACCTATCTAAAATAGACAGTAACAAGGTTCCCATTTATTTTTTATTAAATCGTCCTTCCCCTGCGTCTCTCGAGCAATTGCAAAAAAATGGCGTCAATGTGGTCGGTAGTATTACCCCAAATAATCGTGTTGCAGGTAAATCATTGATGCAGCAGCTTTATAAAAAGTTTACCAATAAAACAAAAACGCCAGCTCATACATTAGCTTTACTAGGGGACTACACAACCCCTGCTTCCACTTTACGTACCCAAGGGTTAATGGATTTTTTAGTGCAAACACCCAAAGTAACCTTAACTGCTAAAGAGGTTGCAAATTGGTCTGAGCAAGAAGGCTATATAAAAACCATGGCCTATATGCAACTTGCGCCTGAAATTAACATTATTTGGTGCGCTAATGATGCCATTGCCTTTGGAGCTAAAAGAGCATTAACGCAACTAAACAAACAATCGCAGGTTATTGTGGGTGGGATTAACTGGGATTCTGCGCCTAATAACGCATACACGCTTGATATATCGATAGGGGGTCATGTTTTATTAGGGGCTCATGCAATTATAAACTTATTTGATAACCATACTGATTTAAAGCATTGGCCACTTTTTCACAGCACTAATGATATTTTTCAGCCACTCAACGATACAAATAAGCCTTTATATAATGCAATTAATGCGAATAACCTAGCCGAAATAGACTTTTCGCAGTTTAGTAAAACACGCCCTGACAAAGTTGAATTTACTATAGAAAACTTACTACTCGCGCTTGAGTAATGTAACTGTAAAGCCCCTTTACAGTTACATTGATTACTTTAAACGTCGTTATTTATGCTCTATTAGATAACCAGAGTGTTTGATACGGTGCTAATTGCATAGTTTTAAGCTCCTCATCCAGCACTGTTTTAGAGAGCAGCTCATACCATTGCTGTGTATTTATTAAGTTCAAATCGGCCAAGGTTAAGCTTTGTGGCTGACTGCTGATATTATAAATACAAAAAATACTTTGCTGGCGGTCAATGCTTTGTCGCCAAAAACCAAATAACCCCTCTCCTAAATGCAAAGTGAACTGTGTTGCATTAGGATGAAATGCCGTTTGCCTTTTACGCACTGCTAATAACTGTTTTACTCCATTGAATACTTGATGATGATGACTATATTTTTCTGCAATTGCTGCTAATAATTTAGATTCTTGCCAGCGATGACGGTTAATGGCGCGATTGTGCTGCGAATTATCAAAGCGTTCATAGTCATTAGTGGTGCCAAGTAAACTATGTATATACAGCCCTGGGATCCCCTCCATTGCAATCATAATGGCGTGAGCACATAAAAAGCGCTCAAGGCCAAATTTATCCGCGCCATTATGCGTTCCTTGTAAGGCATCAAACAAGGCAATATTAAGCTCATACGGGGTATGTGTGCCATCGTGACTAGTACGCATTGAAACGCGTCCACCAAACTGCATGGTGGTACTGACTAATGAAGCAACCTCACTGGGTTGCAGCAAGCCTTCAATTGGCCTTAAACCAATGCCATCGTGAGAAGCAATAAAATTAAAATACGCAGTGCCGTTTTGTGCAGGCGGCATACTCATCATCCAATGCTTAAGCGCCGTACTATCGCCACTAAGTAAGGTATGCAACAACAACGGCGGCAAGGCAAAGTTGTAAATTGCATGGGCTTCGTTGGCATTACCAAAGTAAGACAAGTTCTCCTGATTGGGAATATTAGTCTCGGTGATGATCACCACGCTTGGCTCGGCATGCTCAATCAGCGTTCGTAATAAACGCACTACTTCGTGGGTTTGTGGTAAGTTTATACAACTGGTATTGAGTTGTTTCCATAAAAAGGCCACAGCATCAAGGCGAAATAACCGAATACCGTTGTCTAAATAATGACGAATAATGCCGACAAACTCTTTTAACACCTCGGGGTTTTCAAAATCAAAATCCACTTGATCATGACTAAATGTGCACCATACATGTTTTTCACCACTGGTTGTTGTTACCGTATTTAATAGTGGCGACGTACGAGGACGAACAACTTGGCTTAAATCGTCAGTTAAACAGGCTGTTTTAAAGTAATCTTTTCCGGGGTGTGTGTCGGTTAAAAAGTTTTCAAACCAAATACTTCGACTAGAGCAATGATTAATGACTAAATCCGCCATCAGTTTTACATCTTTTGCAATCGCGTTAATGTCTTGCCAGTCGCCCAGCGCTTCATTAACGTGTGCATAGTTCATTACCGCAAACCCTTCATCTGAGCTATACGGATAAAAGGGTAAAATGTGCAGTGCATTAAGCTGATGATCGCACTGCTCTTTTATAAAGCGATGCAAGGTTTTTAAAGGCGCCTCTAAAGGGGTACCTACGGCTAAATCACTGTCTTCATGGTTTATTATCGAATCGCCATAGGCTATTAGCACAACATCTTGTTCATCCCAGCGGTTAGTGTGTGGCGTGGGATCGCGAAGTGGGTTATCACCTAAAATTAAGGTGATCAATTCTTCAGTCAATTCGCTTATTGCTATCGGTAATTCAACATCTTGATAAATAGCATGTAAATGTTGTTCAACTCGTTGAAAAAACTGTTCTTTAACTATACTCACAGGCGCCTCGTTTAATGATGTTAACTGTATTGCTCGTTATCTAGCTCAACGGCTTCTTTTAAACGCTCAAGTACGTCTGGCATTGCCGAGGCCACACGATTCCAACTCGGCACAAAGGGTGCTTCCATTGGGTTTTCTAAAAAGTGCTGACCGGCATTCATGATATTTTGCGCAAACATTTCAACGGCTTTTTCTTCTTGGTGAATATCAAGGGTTAAACCGTTCATTAGTGCATCATTATGATAGGTTTCAATAAAATCTAAACCAATACGGTAATATGTGGCTTTTAATGAGCGAATAGTTTCGCTGGTAAAGGTAACCCCTTGCGTTGCTAACTTTCTAAATAGTGCTTTGGTGATATCAATCGACATTTTAGAAAGGCCAGCGGTTTGGTCGTCGAGCGATAACGCCTGATGTTTATGATCGTAGTTATCCGCAATATCGACTTGGCATAATCGGTTATGAGAATAATTACGATACATTTCACTTAATACGCCAATTTCTAACCCCCAGTCACTAGGAATACGAATATCGTTTAATACGTCTCGTCTAAACGAAAATTCACCGGCTAATGGGTAGCGAAACGAGTCCATGTACTCAAGGTAATCACGGCTGCCTAAAATGGTTTTAAACGAGCGCAATAACGGAGTAACCAATAACCGAGAGACACGGCCATTAATTTTTCCATTGGCGGTACGCGGGTAAAAGCCTTTACAAAACTCATAGTTAAATCGAGGGTGTGCCACAGGGTATATTAACCGCGCTAATAAGCCTCGGTCATAAGTTAAAATATCACAGTCATGCAAGGCGATTGATTCAACCTCAGCGGTGGCTAATTTATACCCCATGCAATACCACACATTACGCCCTTTACCGAGCTCGCGTGGCGCCACACCTAAGGCTTGAAGCTCTTTGTCGAGCGCTTGTAAGCGTGGCCCGTCGTTCCAAAGTACTTTGTGGTTTTGATCAAGCGCTTTAAAAAAGTTTAGTGCATAACGATATTGGCTTTCGTCGGCTCTGTCTAAGCCTATGGTAATTTGTGATAAATAAGGTACTTTTTGCAGCTCTTTAACAATATTTTGTAGCGCGGGGCCTTCTAACTCACTAAATAATGAGGGCAAAATAAGCCCCATGGGTCGCTGCTTACTAAAACTCAGCAACTCTTTTTCTAAATCGTCTACGGGTCTGTTGGCAATATTATGTAACGTTGTAATGATGCCATTTTGATAAAAATCAGCCATGTAAACTATACTCCTCAAAATTGGGTAAAATGCTGTTAATACAAGGTAATGCAGTGATTTCTTCTACCCAGCCTAACGGCGCTGGCAACTGAGAATAACGCGCTTTGTTATGGGTTAATTTAACCGGCTTTTTGCTCTCTGGATTGGCAATAATAATGGCAATATCTGCCTCTTCGAGCATTTGCTTATCGTTATCACTATCCCCAAGCGCAATAATGCTTAGCGGCTTAGTAAACTGCGCAGTAAACTGTTTCACTAGCCATTGCTGCGCCATGCTTTTATCGGTATTTTTACCAATGTGAATAAAGCGCCCGCCTACTTTAACGTCGTAGCCGTACACTGTTATTGCGTTTATAAATTCGTTGAGTTTGTGCTCTTCGCCATGCCAGCAGAGCGGATCTGAATATTGACGATTCTGTGCTTGCGCCGCCTGTATCTCGTTTAACCCTGTGATGTGCATTACCTGCTCACACGATAACTCACTGAATAAACTATATTGGTCGCTGTAGTCTTTTTTTAAATGTGTTAAATCAGCCCATAAATTGCTAATGGGTGCCGCAAATGAATAACACCAATAGCCTTGGTATTCGCTGCAGCCAATGGGTCTGAGGGTAAAGTAATTTTCAGGAATATAGACAGCCGAACCATTTTCAACAATAAAAGGCTGTTTAATATTAAGCGCTTGTTGCAGTACCACCACTTCACTAAACGTTTTACTGGTGTTAAATACCACCGGCACACCGCTGTATTGCAGCTCTTGTAATAAAGTGTCGACCGCTTCGGTATTGTAGTCTCTATGATTTAGTAACGTACCATCTAAATCGGTAAAAATAATGGGCTGACCAATATTGTCGCTAGTTAGCTGCATTGCGACTACATCACGGTGACTATCAAGCTCTATTAATGCATTCGCTTTGGCACTGAGGGTACTTAAATTTTCTCGGGTAATACGCTCAAAGTGAGAAATAAACCAAAGCAGCTGCTCGTCGGTCATGGTACCTGCGCCTTGTCCTTGTTTTGCGATTAGCTTGTGCTCTTGCTCTTGTCGCCATGCAAATACATCGTCAAAACTCGGCGCTTTAAGCATAATTGTGTAGTCAATTTTATTAAATACGGTTTTATACTCATTGGCTAAACAGCTATTAATACAGCGGCGCCATAGTCCTTGCTGATCGTATGATTTTTCTAGCTCATTAATAGGCTCAATTAAGGTAAAAGGCTGCTGTGGCTCACTGGCTACACACCACCCTTCTAAAATAACAATATCGACTGGCTGGCTATTGGTTAACCATTTATTTTTTGCTACAGGTTCATCTTGTTGCTTGTCAAAACGTGGCAGCGGTACATTAACCTCTTTATTTAACAAGCGACTAATGGTTTTATCCATAAGGGCAACATCATGTGTGCCTGGAACTCCACGGGTGGCAAATAAACAATGCACATCTTGTGCTAGCTGCTGACGTTTTTGGGTTGATAAATAAAAGTCATCAATAGAGAGTGCGACACAATTTAGGTGGGTGTTTTGCTCAAACCAAGTCACTAAATAGTCACCAAGCGTGGTTTTTCCTGAACCTTGGCAGCCATTAATCGCGACAAATAAAGGGGCTGTTTTTTTACTGGTTAGAATGTCCTGCGCAATAGCAGAAAAATACTGCTCGCTAATATACTGATATTTCAACGGCAGTTGGTGTTTTACTAAAAAAGCATTTATATCCACACTCTTGATCTCCATATAACAATCCCTGAGTCAACTATAGGGTATGACTAAGGAAATGCAGTTACTAGACCAATATTATTTATTGTTATTTTTTAGTAGGTTAAAAAAAAAGCGCATTTAAAATGCGCTTTTTTGGTGCAATATTTTTAGCCACAGTGCAAACTCAACTCTGGTCGCTCTGTGCTTTGGGTAATACTAAGTTTAATACTATGCCTAAAATAGCACACAAGCTCACACCTTCTAGGCTGAACTCACTACTACCTATGTACATACCACCAATACCACAAATTAAAATAAGTGCCACAATACTTAAATTGCGCGGCTCACTTAAGTCATCGCCCGATTTAACTAAGGTGTTTAAACCAATAACCGCAATAGAGCCAAATAATAAAATCATTATGCCACCCATCACAGGCACCGGAATGGTTTGCAAACTAGCGCCCATTTTAGCAACAAATGCTAAGCAAATTGCGATAATAGCAGTCCACATCATTACTTTAGGGTTAAAGTTTTTAGTAAGCATTACCGCACCAGTTACCTCTGAGTAAGTGGTATTAGGTGGGCCGCCAAATAAGGATGCGGCAGACGTGGCTAAACCATCACCAAATAAAGTGCGATGTAATCCTGGTTTTTTCAAATAATCTTTTTTTGTAACTTGGCTAATTGCCATCATATCGCCAATGTGTTCAATAGCAGGCGCAATTGCCACCGGCACCATAAACAAAATGGCTTGCCATTTAAACTCTGGCAGTACAAAGTTAGGCACTGCCAACCACTGTGCATTACTGACTGTTTCAAACTGCACTACACCTATAAATAACGATAGCGTGTAACCGGCAACAACACCGGCTAAAATAGGGATCAGTTTAAATACTCCTTTGCCCCACACGGCAAACACTAAAGTTACTAGTAATGAGAACATAGAGATAATAATGGCACTGTCGTAGGCAATAATTTGTGTACCACCATCGCCACTTTTACCCATGGCCATATTAACCGCAGCTGGCGCGAGTGCTAGGCCAATCACCATAATGACTGGGCCGACCACAATTGGCGGCAAAATTTTATGTAAGGTTTTTGTGCCTTTAAACTTCACCAATAAACTCAACAGCATATAAGTAAAGCCCGCTGCCATTAAGCCGCCCATAGTGACGGGTATTCCCCACATTTGCACTGAGGCAATAATGGGTGCAATAAACGCAAATGACGAGGCTAAAAAGATAGGCACTTGGCCTTTAGTGACAAATTGAAACAACAAAGTACCTAAACCTGCGGTAAACAACGCAACACTCGGATCGAGGCCGGTTAAAATAGGCACTAATACCAGCGCACCAAACGCTACAAATAGCATTTGGGCACCCGTTAAAATGGTTTTTATTGAAAACGTAGAATTATTTTGCACTGCTAAACCCTAGTAAACCGTACCGAAAATTTTATCACCTGCATCCCCTAATCCTGGGATAATGTAGCCTTTTTCATTGAGGTGGCTATCAACTGAGGCTGTAAAAATCTCTACATCTGGGTGAGCGGCTAATGTTTTTTCAACGCCTTCAGGTGCAGCAACCAGTACAATGACTTTAATTTCTTTACAGCCTGCTTTTTTAAGCATATCGATGGTGGCGATCATAGAGCCACCAGTAGCCAGCATAGGGTCAATCACTAAGCTCAAACGCTCATCAATATTACCTACTAGCTTTTCAAAATAAGGTACTGGCTCAAGTGTTTCTTCGTTACGCTCTAAACCCACTACACTCACTTTAGCCGCTGGGAGTAATTGCATTACGCCGTCCATCATCCCAAGGCCCGCGCGTAAAATTGGCACAACGGTAATTTTTTTACCTTTAATATGCTCAACTTTAAGTTTATTACCGTCCCAACCTGTAATTTCGTTATCTTCTAATTCTAGGTTTTTAGTGGCTTCGTAAGTTAATAATGTGCCCACTTCTGAACACAACTCTCGAAAACTTTTCGTGCTAATTCCATGCGCGCGCATTAAACCTAACTTATGTTGAACAAGGGGGTGAGAAATAACGTGAATAGCCATAGTAATAAACCTAGTGATAAAAAATTTGACGTATTTTATATTAAAACAGGCCGTTTGACTGTTAATTTTAGCCCTGATTTCATAGTTCGTGCCAAAATATTTAATTTAGCCATAACTGTTCAACTTTTTGTGTTTATGAGTTGTTACTGGCTAACCAATTATTTACCTGAGCATGCATGTAGCCGTTAATTTTTTTGTGCTCGGGGCTCCACCCAAGTAAAAACCGATAAAAGTCTGCCCACGCCACCGGCCATAAATGAGCCCATTGTGCAATAACGTCATCCGCATTCACTGCTGGTTGGTAGTGACTGAGTGCGTTTTTAAACTGGCTAAAATAATAGTTGAGGTAAGTTTGTGCATGTTTGTGAAGCTCAGAATCATCCAAACAACTGGTCATAAAATACATAACATCTACCATCCCAACACCCGCACCCACATATTGAAAGTCATAACCGCGTATATGCCCTTGGCTATTAGCGGAAAAATTAGCAAGCTTGGCATCACCATGAATTAACGTTTTATAATTACATTGCTTTAACGCACTGTTTAACAATGATGCAGCCTGTTTAATATCGGACTTTTCAGGTAAGTTATTAAATTCATCAGGCCGGGTATCTAAATGCCAATAGCTTCCTTGCGGCCATAAGCCATCAAACTTTGTATTTAAATGAAAGGCATTTAAATGAAAGGCATGAAACTGTGCCAACCACTTTAATATCGCCTTTATATTCTCAGTGGTTGCTTGGGTGTATCCCTGTTTTGAAAAGTCTTTAAACACCAAGGCATACTCATCACCTTTGTTGATTGCTTTAATGCATTCAATAGCTGCCGCTTGCTTGGGCAGTTTATGGCTAAATTGCTGATAAAACGTATATTCAACGTGGTAAGAGTCACGTTTTCTATTAAGCGCAAACGCACTTTGTTTAATTTTAGAATGATTAATGTGATCGGGTACTTTAATCGCTTTAATTACACAGGCCTGCTCATCAAGCTGACACTTCACAATATGGCCGCAGCCGCTCCAAAGTGAGGTTAGGGTTTCGCCAATAGCTATACGTTCAAAATGCGGGGTAAGTAATGAAAGATAAAAAGACATAGCCAAATTAGGTTGCTAAATTTTAGTTAGTTTAACATTAGACGATGTTTTTAATAACAGGTCTTAAAACAAAGCTCTTAATAAATAAATCCATATGGTTTTACACAAACCAGTATGTAAAAAACGAATGCTAGTTTTTGAATGGGTGGCAAAATTAACTATGCCACTACAAACTTATCGTCGAATTGAACGCTTTACCCGCTGCAATACTTTGTTGTATCCATTTTAGTTATGGCTTTGTTTAACAATAGAAAGGATAAGACTATCAATGTCATTATTCACTGCGCCAATACTACTATTACTTAAAATCACATAACCAAAGTTAAGGTCAGTAATAGAGCGTGATAGCGAGACCCAACCACGATTAAATCCAGCAAAGCCAAGACTGCTATTCTTTGCGTCAACAACATAGCTCATACTCCAGCGCCCATTAGTGTTTGGCGCGGGCTTTATCATCAGATCAATTAATTTTTCTGGTAGCAACCCTAAACCATTATAATCACCATCGTTGTTGCGCAACACAGCCATATTAAAGCGGGCTAAGTCTATTGGCGTTGTCTGTAAACCAGCAGCTGCTTTCTCATTAAAATAAACCATGCCCGTGACTTTACCGGAATTATCGTAAGGTGTTGCCGACTTTTTGATAACTTTTTTAGTAATGTTAAAAGTAGAATCCATCATATTTAGAGGCTTAAACACGTATTGCTGCATATAGTCTTCAAATGCCATGCCTGACACATCTTCAATTAAAAGTTGCACCACTGAATACCCACCACCAGAATAAGACCATTTTGTATCGGGCACATGAATAAGTTCAACAGATCCGGCGCCATTGTTATTGCCATTTAATGAGTCAACTATAGATGTTAACTTTTCTGGAGACTCCCAGCCTGTATATGGGCCAAGTGACAAGCCTGAAGTGTGAGATAAGATATTTCTCAATGTTACTTTTTTTGCGTTAAACTCAGACTTAGGGATCTGCCAACGTTTGAGGTATTGGTTTATTGGCGCATCTAAATCGACTTTGCCTTGAGCTACAAGTTGCATTACTCCCCAAACAGTAACCAGCTTAGAAATAGACCCTACGTTAAACATTGTGCTTTGGGTAATCTCAGTTTTGGCTGCTACGTCGGCAAAACCATAGGATCGAAACTCTAGAACTCTATTTCCATTGACAAATGCAAGTGCAACACCAGGAGCTTTGTGTTTATCTAAAATCTTTGGTATGTCATCTTCCAAGCGCTCTGTGATCTCAGACACATCAGTAAACTCTTCAGCGGTAGCAAGACTAGCTAAAAACAATGTAAATATTATCAGTATTGATTTAATCATAACTTTCCTTAGTTCGTAAAACGCCAATATAAACAGACTTGAAATAGTTGGCTAAAATATTAAACAGTGTGAAAACAGCCAACGGTTTTTTTTCGTTTGAATATTCTTACTAAATACCGTTTGTTACCGATAAGTATTTGCTTTTACCGAAACTGACATAATAAATAGTTAAAAAAGCAATTTGAATATATTACTACCAAAAGAATTTTTAATAATAATTCCTTTGTCAGTAATTGAGGCTACAGGAAAAGTTTGGCTTGAACACCAATCTATTTTCGCTTGAATGTTTTTAGTTGAATCAGGGATGTTTACTGTTTGCGTAACCCCTCTTTTTATAGTGGCAACTTCTACGTCATCCGCAAACAACTTATAGTCTCTCGCCATATCCACAAATTGTTTTGGTCTAAAAACTTGAATATTCATCTAAACTCCATTTAGGTATTTAACACCCCAATAAGCCGCCGAAAGGAGCATAGCGTATTGAGGTCGGTTTAATTGGCTTGTTAGAGTGCTTCTTCAACTTTTATGCCTGCTGCAGAATACAAGGTTTGTATTGTACTTTTTGCCAGTGCTATTAACTCTTGCAGCACTTGAAGTGCTGGTTTTGTTGAATCTATGTCACCAATTACAATTTCAACGGGCACATCTAATTCCTGCTCAATTATGTTCGATGGTGGCACTTTGGCTTTTCTTCTCTGTGTCCAAGTCATTGGCTGTACTTGCCAACCAACATCGCGATAATTATTACCAAAGCCACAATTCATTAAACCAGATGGAAAATCAGGAACCAGTCTTTGAATCATTGAGCTACTAATTTTCGTGAAGTTACCTGTTGGGACTAATAACTTGTGTTTATCCATAACGTCCAAGTCGTGAATGGCACAAAGAAGTATATTCCCACCATCTCTATATGGCTTTAAACTCGCTAGTGCGTGAGCAAAATCTTTCGAAACTCTCGAAGGTATACCAGTCAAAACAGAGTCTTTCAAGGCAGTCTCTGTTGAGGTGATTGGAAATTGAATGCTTTTTCGTTCTCCATCAGATTTTGCATACCTCTCAGTACAATTCCAATATGCATGATCAATAGCAGCTCTAAGATTATGGAGAACATCGCCAATTATTACGGCAGCTTCATTAGCAACATTTTCGTTTCGCTTTGCGAATGTTGCTCTTCCACCAGTTTTGCAATTAGTTTCTAAAAAATAACCGAACGGCTTTTTCTTTTTAAACATCTGTGCAAGTTCAGCATAATGCTTTTCTGCACGTTTTACTTTCAAGTAGGCACTATCCATATTCGCACTCTAACAACTTTATCAAAGGACACTTTCCTCTTTTTATGAGCAATGTATGTCCTCTTCATTATTTTTAATATTAATTACAAATCATGTAACACATTGCCAACTTTAAACTTTTAGTTAGGCTGTTCTTTTTATAATGTGCAGAAAAGAGGAAAGCGCCCTCATTTTTTGGCTTTGAAAGAAACACCAAAAATGACAAGCGTTTCGAATCTGCTTAAATTGTTTGTTATGTTCGAAGTTTAACGGCTGTGCCAAATACTAATATTTCTGATGCCCCATCAGTAACTGAGCTAGTTGTAAATCGTATTCCTACTATTGCATCGGCATTTAACTTTTTTGCATCTTCTATTAATCGTTCTACCGCTACATTTCGAGCTTCCATCAACATCTCGGTATAGCCTTTGAGTTCGCCGCCCACAATTCCTTTTAAACCAGCCATGATATCTCGACCAACATGTTTAGACTGAACCATGTTACCATTAACGATACCCAATACAGCTTCGATTTCCTTGCCAGGAACAGTTTCCGTTGTCGTATAAATCATAATTTTTCCCTAGATGATAACAGCTCATTAAACACCACTTTGGGAGTTATAACCCTCAAAACAGCGTATATTATATACGCTCAATAATTCCACTAAACAACTCTAATGTAAACAAGTAATTACGTAGCTTATTTACCAATCATTGTTAAAATACACTAAAACAACGTTTAATAATGTTCTGTACCATCAAATTAGTCGTCATTATCCCTGAGCTTGAATTACACCCATAAAAAAAGCCCCGCTTGATGTTACTCAAGCAGGACTCCACACTAATTTTGTATCAATAAAAGCGCCTAAACTGCAGGCGCTTTGCATTATTGAATTTTATTGGTTAACCACGCTTTTAAGCGGATTAACTGGCTGTGCGTTGTCGTCTAGGATGTTCATATCGAAGTCGAACTCATCAACACGAATCGCTTTTTCACGCTTTTTGTTGTAATCACTTAACTGAACAAATTCAGCGTCGTTAATTACTTTTGCAGCAAGTGCATTTTCAAGCGTGATTGAAAAACGCGTACCCGGCTTAAAGGTTTTAGCACGTAGCGCTTTTTTCACTTTAGCTAATAGCTCAAGTGACGCCATTTTAGCTTTGTAAGCTTGCTCATTGATGTGATGACCATCACCTTCAATTGGCTTAACTAAATGTGTGATTTGCGTTTTAAATGCCGTATCTAGCTGAGCTTGTTTTGCTAATTCACGAATTAAATCATCGCTAATTTTTGGCATTTTAGTTGAGTAGTTCATAGTAATGAAACGAATGAACTTACGAGTACCACTTGCAGGGAAGTTGTCTAAGAACTTGTGCAATGCTTCTTCTGCACTTTGTAGTGCAAAACGAGTCGCATAATGGAAGTAAGGAGCCGCCTGCTCACGCTCGCTGCTTGCTACTTTTTGCTCGTAATACTTAATAGATGCCATAGCGGCATACAAGAAGCTCATTACATCGCCTAAACGTGCTGAAAGCATTTCAGCTTGCTTTAATTTACCGCCAAGTACTAGTAACGAGAAGTCTGCATATACAGCTAATTTAGCTGATAGTTTATGCACTGCTTTTTCGTAGTCACGTACTTCTGGTAATGCCGAGTTTGCACCAGCAGTAAACGGTAATACACCTAAACGGAATGCACGTAAGCTATTTGCTGTACTGTAGCCAATTGTTTTACGTAAAATACCATTAAATTCTGCATCTGCGTTTTTGTCATCGCTGTGGATAGACTCAACCATAGATTGTAAGTATGGGTGACAACGCATAACACCTTGGCCAAATATCATCAGGTTACGAGTCAGAATGTTCGCGCCCTCTACCGTAATGGCAATAGGCTGCGCGACATAACCACTCGCTAATGTATTTTGCGGACCGTTTTGAATCGCTTTACCTGCTTGAATATCCATTGCTGAATCAAGTACATCAC
This sequence comes from Pseudoalteromonas sp. MER144-MNA-CIBAN-0113, assembly GCF_040308965.1. NCBI lineage: Bacteria > Pseudomonadati > Pseudomonadota > Gammaproteobacteria > Alteromonadales > Pseudoalteromonadaceae > Pseudoalteromonas > Pseudoalteromonas sp. MER144-MNA-CIBAN-0113. The sequence goes on along the minus strand of NZ_JBEOOG010000036.1, from coordinate 15,890 downwards.
GACCAAGCTCTGTCATATGGTATTTAGCAATTGCAGTTACTACCGATGGTTTTAAGCCCATGCCTAAACCTTCAGTTGTCAATACTCGCATTGCTTCTTGTAGGTATGTTTTACCTGCGATGTCAGCTAGCTTTTCTTGAATACCTTCAAATTGACCAATTGATAAACCAAACTGTTCACGCACTGCTGCGTACTCAGAAGCTGATTTAAATGCAACTTGAGCTGTACTTACACCCAATGCTGGTAATGAAATACCACGACCTGCGCCTAAACAGCTAACTAGCATTTGCCAACCGCGACCGATGTTTTTCTGACCACCGATAATAAAGTCCATTGGTACAAATACTTTGTTACCACGTGTAGTACCGTTGTAAAAACGGATACCCATAGGATCATGACGGTTACCAAGTTCTACACCAGGGTGCTCTTTTGGAATAAGTGCACAAGTAATACCTAGGTTTTCTTTACCACCCAATAAACCATCAGGGTCAACTACTTTAAACGCTAAACCAAGTACAGTAGCAATTGGCGCGAGTGTAATGTAGCGCTTGTCCCATGTGATTTCTAGGCCAAGTACTTCTTCACCGTTGTACATGCCTTTAGTTACGGTACCTACATCAGGAATACCGCCTGCATCAGAACCTGCTTCTGGGCTGGTTAATGCAAAACATGGAATGTCTGTACCATTTGCTAAACGTGGTAAGTAATGTGCTTGTTGCTCATCTGTACCGAAGTGAAGTAATAACTCACCTGGGCCTAACGAGTTTGGTACCATTACAGTTACTGCAACAGCTGAACTTTTAGTTGCGATAGTACCTACAATTGTTGAGTTAGCGTATGGGCTGAACTCTAAACCGCCAAACGATTTAGGGATGATCAGCGAGAAGAAACGCTCTTTTTTCAAAAACTCTAAAATGTCGTTTGGTAAATGAATACCATTTTGAATGACTGAATCATCAATCATGCCTAGTAGTTCTTGTACTGGACCGTCTAGAAACGCTTGTTCGTCTGCGGTTAATTTTGCCGCAGGTACATCGCGTAGCGCGCTAAAATCTGGTTTACCTCGATAGATAGACCCTTCTAGCCATACATCGCCAGCGTCTAGCGCTTCTTGCTCAGTAACTGAAATGCTTGGTAATACTTTTTTTAATTTTGTACGTAAACTCATAACGAACTCATCCGACCAGATAAATAATACCTACATTACGTCATAAAAATCGCTTTAGATCAATTACTCTATTCAATTAATTAACAGTTTTTGCAATTTATTTTCTTTACCTGAACGTAAACTGTTGAAATAGAAAGCCTTACACTTGTACGCTGAAAATTAATTTTTTTGTTAAAAAATTAATAATTCTGGTTGTTGGCGCCGCAAATACGGATTTGGTAATAAAGTAGAAACAAAAAAACGCAGCCTAAAATTAGGCTGCGTTTTTTATACGAGAATTTGGATGCAATTAGCTTATTTTAACCACTTGTTTACCTGTAAAACCACCTGCTAACTGATTGTTTAATGCAGCCGAAACAGCCTTTGCGTTAAAATCAACAGCTAATACTTCTGGAGGAATTATCTCGCCATTTGCTACCTTTTCAAGCAACAAATTGCCCATAAAACTCATCCGCTGCTGCGCACATAAGCTGTTAGCTAGCCACGCACCTCCTAAGGAGACAATACTAATATTAGGCGCACGCCGATACATTAGCTGCTGTTCAAAGTTAGGAAGTGGATTTAAACAAGCAATACGACCACAAAAACGCATTAGTTCGATATTTTGAATGGTCGATTCCCCCCCCATAATATCAATAACAGCGTCAAACCCTTGTGGACCTAACTCTCGACGAATTTTGTCACATAAGGCTTTATCGTTGTAATCAAAAACCACATCGGCGCCGAGTTGCTTAACTAACTTATGATTGCGCTTAGAGGCGGTGGTAAATACATCTGCACCGCGCTGCTTGGCAAACTGAATAGCAAATTGCCCTACAGCGCCAGCACCACCTTCAACAAAAAGTGTATCGCCCTCAGTTACTGATAGTTTATCTAAGCTAATCAATGCCGCCATTCCGGCACAGGGTAAAGTAGCAGCTTTGTCACTGGCTAATTGCTTGGGAATAATAGACACCGCATAATTAGGTACTTTTGCGTATTCGCTCAGTACCCCTTGCTCACCTACGCTGGCGTGCCACATAACACGCTCCCCTACCCCCGGAAAAATACCTTTACCCGCTTTAACCACTGTTCCCACTGCATCCAAGCCTAAAACATGCGGGTATTGCCACGTACAAAAGCCAGACTTGGCAAATTGTGCATCCACCGGGTTTAAACCAACGTACTCTACTTTTACTAATAACTCATTCCCTGTGCACTGAGGCACAGGTAACTGAGTATCCAATAAGTTAATATCCTCATTGGGCTCATTTAACACAATAGAGCGCATTAATGTAGGAATAGTATTTGGGTTTGTATCTGCAGTATTAGGCATCAAAAACTCTACTTGTTAGTATTACTTAACGCGTAACTCCATCGCCCATTAAATGACTGGTAGGCATTTACTTTGGCAAGTAGCGATGAAATAGTTGAATCAACGGCATTTTCTTGCGCTATTAAAACATCCTGACGCGCATCTAACAACTCTAAGTAAGGAATTTGCCCTTCTTCGTACATTGCTTGTGCTTGTAAAAATGCATTATTAGCAAATTGATAACGCTCATCAGCAAAGCGCGATTGCTGTGCTTGATTGACCAAGTATTGCAGAGAAAGTTCACTCTCGTTAATCGCTTTTAATACCACTTGTTGGTAATCGGTATACGCCGCTTGGCTTAAAAACTGCTGCGCATCGCGTTGTGCTAAAAGCGCAGGGTAACTTAATAATGACCACTGCAATTGCGGCGCTACTTGCCATTGCTGCTGGGTATCACTAAAACCGTTGCTCCCTAAACTTAACACGCCTTCAAAGCCGCTTAAGCTAATATCCGGCAATAAAGCTTTGCTGGCTGCTACACTCAGGCTATTTGCTTGGCTAAAATCAAATAAAGCACGACTTATATCAGGTCTTAATGCTATTGCATCATTAGGCTTTGCCAATGACACCGCAAAAGCCTTAGTTAATATAGTACGTTCATCATTAATGCTCAGTGATTGCGTAGTTTGCGCGCTTAATACGGCCAAAGTAGATAAGTCACGGTACTTGGCATATTCAATTGCCGGCACCAAGGCTTGCTGCTGTCTAAGTTGCGCCATAGTGCGGTTTAAGTCGAGCTCATTGGCCACACCTTCATCAACTTGGGCCTGTAGCACCTGAATGCTTTGTTCAAGCGCTTCTATTTGCATCTCAATAATTTGCTGCTTTTGCAGATTACCTTGATAACTCACAAAGCCTTTAACCACAGCCGACACCACTTCAATTTGCAATAACCTAACTTGCTCAGCTTGGCTCATTGCTTGTGAATTCGCGGCATCGACTAGCGCAGTAATTCGACCAAATAAGTCGAGCTGCCAATCAAGTGCTACATTCGCACTTGATTGTCTGCTATTGGTATTGCCTAGCCCGCTTCGCTTTGCACCAACCTCAATACCTCCTTGCGGTAAGTATTGCGCTTGTTGCTCGCCAATACGCGCCAAAGCGCTTTTTAATACCAGCTGACTAGTTTGTAAGTCGTAATTATTAGCAAGTGCGTTGCTCACCAGTTGGTTTAGCTGCGCTGAGCCCAGCTTGTGCCACCAGTTTTGCTCATCTTCACCCATAAATTGCTCTGCAGATATTGCCTTGGCAACAAACTCATTAACCTGTTGTTGCTGAGCGGCTGTGTCAATTTTACTCGCACAACCTGATAACACAGCAACCGCTAATACAGAACTCAGCCATGGCGATAATTTAAGGGCGCTTAGGTTAAATTTAGTCATGCGAAGGCTCCTCAACGCGCTGCTTTTTTACCACCAGCATATAAAACACCGGTGTAAATAATAGTCCAAACACAGTTACACCAATCATACCCGAGAACACCGCATTACCCATGGCATGACGCATTTCTGCCCCAGCACCGGTTGCCAATACAAGCGGTATAACACCTGCGGTAAAGGCAATTGATGTCATTAAAATTGGACGTAAACGTAATCGACACGCCGCTAACATCGCCTCAAGGTGCGATAACCCAGTGTCATGCTTATCTTTAGCAAATTCCACCATAAGGATGGCATTTTTAGAAGCCAATGCGACCAGTACAATCAACGCTATTTGGGTAAATATGTTGTTGTCTGAACCTACAAACCACACTCCTAATAACGCTGAGAAAATAGTCATAGGTACAATTAAAATAATGGCCAGTGGTAAACGTAAGCTTTCATACTGTGCGGCCAGTACCATAAACACGAGTAATACAACTAGAGGGAATACATACACCATGGTATTACCGGCTAATACTTGCTGGTACGTTACCTCAGTCCACTCATATTCAATGCCAGTAGGCAATGTTTTTGCTAGTACAGCTTCAATCGCCAATTGCGCTTGATCAGAACTATAACCAGGCGCTGGGCTGCCATTAAGCTCTGCACTTGGGTAGCCGTTGTAATGCATTACACGATCAGGACCAATAGTAGGCGTTACCGTTAATACTGAGCCTAGTGGCACCATGTTACCCGCACGATTACGCACTTTTAGGTTTAGTATTTGCTCTGGGTCTACCCTAAAATCAGCATCAGCTTGGGCATTAACCTGGTAAGTACGACCAAACAAATTAAAGTCGTTTACATACACTGAGCCTAAATAAATTTGTAACGAGTTAAACACTTCATCTAATGGAATACCTTGAATAAGCGCTTGCTCACGGTCAATATCAATATCCATTTGTGGCACTTGAATTCTAAAGCTTGAATACAGCCCCATTAACGCCGGATCTTTTTGCGCCGCAGCAATCACTGATTGCAAACTGTTAAATAAGGCTTCAAAGCCTTTGTTAGCTCTATCTTCTATTTGCAATTTAAAGCCACCTGTGGTGCCTAAGCCTTGAATTGGCGGTGGCGGAAACACAGCGACAAAGGCTTCATCAATGGCCGCAAAACGTTGGTTTAATTGCGCTGCAATAGCCGAAGCCGACATACTCGGATCCGTACGCTCTGCAAAAGGCGCCAGTGGTGTAAATACGATGCCGCTATTTGGGCTATTAGTAAAACCATTCACTGAAAGACCAGGAAACGCTACCGTGTTCGCAACCCCAGGTACCTCTAATGCAATTTGCTGCATTTGTTTTACCACCGCTTCTGTACGGTCTAAACTTGCAGCGTCAGGTAACTGCGCAATGGCGACTAAGTATTGCTTATCTTGTTGTGGAATAAAGCCACCCGGTACCGCATCAAACAATTTAATCGTACCGCCAACTAAGGCAATATACGCAACCATAACTACAACGCTCATACGAATAAGCTTTTGTACCAGCTTTTCATACCCTTTAGCACCACGGTCAAACACGCGATTAAAAGGTTGGAATAACCAACGGCCAAATAATTTATTAAGCACGCGGGTAAACGCATCAGGCTCGGCATCATGTGATTTCAACAATAAAGCAGCCAGTGCTGGCGACAGCGTTAATGAGTTAAACGCCGAAATTACCGTTGAAATAGTAATGGTTAATGCAAATTGCTTATAAAACTGCCCTGAAAGCCCAGTAATAAAAGCCGTCGGAATAAATACCGCACATAATACTAATGCAATCGCAATAATAGGGCCGGTTACTTCCGTCATTGCCACGCGGGTTGCTTCAAGCGGAGATAAGCCATCTTCTATGTTTCGCTCAACGTTTTCTACGACCACAATTGCGTCATCAACCACGATACCAATAGCCAGTACTAAACCAAATAGCGATAAGGTATTAATAGAAACCCCAAGCCATTGCATTACTGCAAAGGTACCAATGAGTGAAATAGGCACCGCAATTAACGGAATAATAGATGCGCGCCAGGTTTGTAAAAACACAATAACCACAATCACCACCAGCACGATTGCTTCGAGTAAAGTGGCGATCACCGCATCAATTGAGCCTCGCACAAATACCGTTGGATCATAAACAATGTCGTATTCAACACCTGCTGGAAAGTTTTTTGATAAACGTGCCATCGTTTCACGCACCTGATCAGAGAGCTCAATGGCATTTGACCCTGGGCGTTGAAATATTGGCATCGCTAAAGCGGGTTTATTATCAAGCTCAGCACGCAATGCATAAGAATCTTGGCCTAAATCAACACGTGCCACATCTGACAAACGCGTAAGCTGCCCTTGCTCCCCAACTTTAATAATGACTTGTTTAAACTCTTCAATGCTATTAAGGCGTCCTTTGACGTTTAATAAAATTTGGAACTGACTGTCATTTGAAATCGGTTGCGAACCTAAACTGCCCGCTGCAACTTGCTGATTTTGCGAGCGTAGTGCATTGACCACGTCACTTGCAGTAAGCTCACGCGATGCTAGCGCATCTGGGTTAAGCCAAACTCGCATTGCATATTTACCACCACCAAATAAACGAATATCACCCACACCAGGTAAACGCGCTATTTCATCTTTGATATTTAAATCGGCATAATTTGATAAATACGCGGTGTCATGGCTGTTTTGCGGTGAATATAAATGCACCACCATGGTTAAATCGGGTGATGATTTTTCAGCAACAACCCCTAAACGTTGCACTTCTTGTGGCAAACGCGGCAGCGCACTATTTACTCGGTTTTGCACTTGCACTTGGGCACGGTCTAAATCAGTGCCTAACGCAAATGTCACCGTGAGCGTCATACGTCCGTCACTGGTTGCTTGTGAAAACATATACAGCATGTTTTCGGTGCCATTTATTTCTTGCTCAAGCGGTGTTGCCACTGTTTGTGCAATAACCGTCGGGTTCGCACCTGGATAACTGGCAGTCACAACCACTGTCGGTGGTACGACTTCTGGGTATTCACTGACCGGCAGCTGAAATAATGAAATGCTACCTGCAATTAAAATAATCAACGACAGCATGGCCGCAAAAATCGGTCGCTGTATAAAAAAGTGTGAAAATTTCATCTAATAACCTTATTGCTTAGCAACTAAATCGGCAGGGTTAGCACTTAGCGTAAATGCCACGCCTTGGGTATTAATTGCCACTTTATTTGGTGATATCGGCATACCCGGTCCTACACGAGCAGGGCCATTTACAGCAATAACATCGCCTTGATCAAGTCCTGATGTGATGGCTCGCAACGATCCATAGCGCTCACCTACTGTTACAAGCTTATACTGCAGCACATTGTTTTCGCCTACCGTTAATACAAAGCGATTTTTTAAATCTGTGCCTATAGCTCTGTCTGGAATAATGACAGTTTCACGCACTGCATTAGCAGCTAACTTAATGCGTGCAAATGAGCCCGAACGCAACTCGTTACTGCGATCATCAAATACCGCACGAACGCGTAAAGTGCCTGTAGATGCGTTAATTTGATTATCTATAAAGTTAATATGGCCGCTATAGTTAAAATCGTCTTGTCCTACTTTTTGCATTACAACAGGCTGTTTGCTTACAGCTGTTACTTCGTCAAATGCGCTATTCCAAGTACGTTCATCTACATCAAAGTAAGCGTACATTTTGTCATTAGAAACAATTGAAGTAAGCACGCTTTGCCCTGCAAGTACGTTGTTACCTTTGGTAATATTTGCGCGAGAAATCACGCCATCAATAGGAGAAACCACTGACGTAAACTCTAAATCGAGCTTTGCAGCTTTAAGCTGCGCTTGCAGTGCAGCAAGTTGTGCTTCACGCTGACGCAGAGTCGATGTACGCGCTTGTGCTTGCTCAGTCGAAATGGCTTTTCGCTCAGTTAAGCGTACCGCACGCGATGCTTCGCTTTTTGCTTGTTCAAGTGCTGCTTGAGCACTTTTAACCTGAGCGCTTAAACTGTCAACGGTTGCAGCGAATGAGCGATCGTCTAAACGAAATAATACATCGCCTTGTTTAACGCTATCCCCTTCTTTAAATTCAATTTGCTCAATAATGCCGGATACACGCGGCATTAATGCCACTTTTTGCGGTGACTCTAAGCGTGTTGTATAGGTGTGCCAACTTTGAACTGGCTTAACCAAGACCTCGGCTACATCAATTGCTTGTTGTTGCTGTGCGGGTGCTGATTGTGTTGTACCATCATCGGCACAACCGGCCAGTGTGATTAATGCAACAGATAGTGCTGTAGCAATTAAGTGTTTGTTCATAACGACGCTCCTTTTAATTTAGCATTGCATAATACGGAACATACTTGATGACAAAAACAATAGATCTTTAAATTCATTAGTGCCAAAATGGCATCAATACTCACTAAGTGATGAAATAATGGATACAACCAGTCGACTATTAATGCTGCTTGAAGTGGTAGAGCAAGGCTCATTTGCAAAAGCAGCCGAAATACGAAATATTGACCGCTCAGTGATCTCTAAGCAAATTAGTCGGTTAGAGGATGAACTTGGGGTAAGACTATTAAACAGAACAACCCGCTCATTCTCTCTTACAGCAGCGGGCGCTGAAATGATAAAAAAAGCGGGTGAGCTGCGAAGCCTGCTTGGCGAAACGGTGCGCATGGCAGAAAACTACCACCAAGAGCCACGCGGCGTATTGAAAGTGACCGCATCTACTTTAATAGGTCGACGCTACTTACAGCCAGTGATCAACGATTTCCAAAAACGCTTTCCGCAAGTGGAAGTAGAACTTCGTTTAGATGACCGACTGGTTGATATTGTATCTGAAGGATTTGATTTAGCGTTTAGAGTGGGTGAACCCAAAGACTCATCATTAATTGCTCGTAAAATTGCCCGTAATCGTCTGTTACTATTAGCCGCGCCAGCGTTTATAGAAACATACGGTATGCCAACAACAATCACTGATTTGGCACAATTGCCAGCAGCCAGTTATGCCAGCAACTCACTGCGGGTAGAAGGCATAAATTACTATAACCACACTGGCGAGCACTGCGAGCAAAAAATAAAAAGTGTGTTTAGAGCAAACGATGCAGAAGTATTACTGATGAAAACCCTCTCTGGCACCACCTACTTTTTAGCGCCGGCATTTATTTTAGATAAAGAAGTGATTGATGGGCAACTGGTGCCCTTACTTACCGATGTAAAATTAATGGAACACAGTGCAATGTATGCTGTATACCCACACCGAGATTTACCGGTAAGAACACGATTGTTTTTTGATGCCGTGCGTGAATACATTGGCAAAGAAAGACCGATTTGGGAAAACAGTATTCCTAATTTTGATCAAATGTATTAAGCCGCATCTGCACAGAGGTTAATATCAGAAAAAACCGCATTGCGCCCCGCATCTTTTGCCTTATAAAGCTGCTTATCTGCTTGCGCTATTAATTCAGCCAAATTTTGTTGTTGGTACTTAACTACACCAACACTGGCTGTTAAATTTATGGTTATACCATTGGCCTCAATATATTTAGTTGCAACGGCTTGTCTAAGATTTTCAGCCATTGCCAGCGCGGATTGTGCACTATCAAAATTGCCCATTAAAGAAAATTCTTCACCCCCTACCCTAAACACATACCCTTTTGCAAAAGTAATCCTAAATAGAGTTGCCAACTCAACCAGCACTTTATCTCCTACATCATGGCCATATTCATCATTTATTTGTTTAAAGTGGTCAAGATCAATTAAAAACAAGTACAGCTGTGACTTGTCTTTTATCTCCACTTCAAAATAATGACTCATAGATAAACGGTTTCCTGCGCCCGTGAGAGGATCAAGTAAAGCCAAGTTTTTAAGTCGCTTCGAAAATTCGGCCCTATTTCCTTCAAAAACATGAGAAATGACCCATATAATAATATAAATAAACAGTAAGTTGATCGCTAGGTTAAAAGAGGAAAAATAAGGGCTTGGTAATTTATAAAGCAACACTGATGATTGCATAACCAAAAGTGTGGCCGATAACACAATACCGTATTTTCGACCAAGAAGTAGATAATACAAAATGGGTAAAGAAAACGCCCACAAAAACAAACCATTTTTAAGTGGTGCCAAAAAGGTTCCACATAGTATAACGAGCGTTACAGTCATACAAACCGTTATGGCATACCAGTTTCGTTGCTTGTTTTTAACCAATTGTATAAAAATATAAAAACAAAGTGCGGAAAAACACACCTCTAAGCCGCCTACAATATAAAAATGATTTTTTGATAGGTTAAACACAGCAAAAATAAATGACAGCAAACCAAAAAATAAACACATCCATTTTAAGACATGCTTACGTAATATTTTTGTACTGTTAAGAGCGGCTATATCCATAAAAAACTTAAATCAAAACTAATCGTTTATATTAACCCTGAAATGCAATAATCACAATTTTATGCTTAACAACCCCCTTTAAAATAAGCAAAAAGGATTGGTTAAATGCAGCTATTCTGTAAGCAGTTCATTAACTGTGCCAACCAAGTCAGCAAATTCCTCATCAACATGTGCGACTTGTTTAGGGCTTAAGGTTTGATTTAATTTAACCAGCAACTGTGCGTATGCCCTTAAATTTTCCTCATTTCTCTCAATGAGTTCAGCACTCATAAACAGCTCTCTTTCTGTAATGATAGTGCGTAACTGCTGCGCAAATTGGGCATCATCAAGGGTTTGCTGATTAAAAAGCGCTTCAAGTGCACCTAACCGAGTTAGTTTATAGTCATACCATAAATTTCTGGTACTGATATATTCACTGTTGGCTTGTGACACTAGCGTTCGCTGCTCTGAGGTGAGCTTACCAAGCCATTGTTCGTAATAGTCTAGTTGCCTGTCTAAACGAGACTGCTGATGCTCCTCTTTGGTTAATGAAGCGTGCTCTTTTATTTCGTCATTAATTTGATCGCGAATGTTTTCTATCATTTCACTGCGTTGTGATGGAGTTAACGTTTTTGCCAGCTCGATTAAGGGATCACTCGCGTACAAAAGTAAATTGCGCCAATGCTGCTTTACCTGCGTTATTTTTGCCATTAACTGCGCTGTATCGGCTTGTTTATCGAGCAACTGCCTTAAGTCGAGTAAATCGGCTTTATATTTTGGTAACTCAACCTCTCGGTGCCAATCTCGGGTGTTATTAATAATCACTTTTAACTGCGTTGATTGGCTTTTGTTTAAGTCGACATAATCGTCTATCCAAAACGAAGACAGCCAACCAAGGTTGTTATAAGCAAAGGAGGTAGAACAACTGGCAATAAACAATAAACTGGTTATAAAAATAATTTTGCTTAGTTTTATATTTTTTAAATTATTTAACATTAACAGACCCCGTTTTATGATGCTTTGGTTGCCAAAAATCATCATAAGTAATTATGTAAGCTATTGCTCGCTTTTATTTTTTTCATTTTTCTATAGAATCGCAAGCTAACGCAATTTATATCATGACTATATGCTTAAGTTTAGAATTTTTGAGCTATAGTTAAAGCTACTTGTTAATACGTTTGTATACCTAGGTTATAAACGTTGGCGTTATTAATTTAGCTCATAATTTTTTACCTATCCCTAATAGATTCACTAGGTAAGTTTTACTTTTATGGCGCTTACATAGAACGACAACTAATTTGGAGACATGCTTATGTCACAGTCTAATTTTAAAGCACTGCTACTGGCCGGTATTATGCTCGCTACCCCTCTTGCCTATGCTGGACTAGAAGAAGGGATCAGAGCTGCTAATGCGGGTGAATTTGAAGAAGCACTTAAAGAGTTTAATTATTTAGCTGACAAAGGCTATGCACCGGGGATTTACGAATTAGGTAAGCTATACGAAGGTGGCCATGGCGTTACCCGTGATTATTACAAAGCAGCTGAGCTGTACCAACAAGCCGTTAAAAAGAACCATGTAGATTCAATGTTTGCACTTGCGGTTTTATATGACGAAGGCAATGGCGTTAAATTAGACAAACAAATGGCCATAACCTTATTTGAAAAAGCAGCAAATAAGAACCTTCCCGCAGCACAGTATAACTTAGGTGTAATGTACGCAAATGGCGATGGTGTTAGCCAAGATTATAAAGCCGCCAGAACATGGTATGAAAAAGCCGCTGCTAATAATTACACATTGGCGCAGTTTAATTTAGCACTGATGTATTTTGAAGGCTTAGGAATGCCAAAAAATCTTGAAATGTCGTATGTGTGGAATACCATTGCCGAGTATAACGGCAACATGCAAGCCAGTCACAGCCGTAAACTTGATGAACGTACTATGCTTCCTAAAGAGGTAGCTGAGGCCAAAGAAAAAGCCGATGCAATTTATACCAAAATTTTAGCGGGTACTTATGCTGGCGAAGGACGCCTGTTTTAAGTTAGCTATTATAAAAGCTGAATGAAGTGATTCATTCAGCTTTTTTGTTTTAAGCGTTGCAGGCTATTTTACATAAAGCCACTTTAGCACTTTGATCAGTAATTTATTTTGTTTAAGTAATAAACCAATGCGCGGGTTAACCGAGCCAGAGACTAAGGTATTTTTTGCATGGCTAAAGGTGAGAAAACCTTCTTTGCCGTGATAATGCCCCATCCCCGAATGCCCCACGCCACCAAACGGTACATCATCGGCAGCTACTTGTATTAATGTGTCGTTTACCGCAACTGTTCCGCTGAGTGTTTGCTTAATAATGTACTGTTGAGCCTGTTTATCTTGACCTAAAATGTAAAGGGCTAATGGGTGGTCGCGTAATCGAATATAATTAAGCACGTCCTCTAATTTGTCGTAACTCATAATGGGTAAAATGGGACCAAATAGCTCTTCTTGCATTAATTGCATCTCGTCGGTGACATGCGTCACAATATGCAGACCCATACGATGCTTTTCGCCATCTTGCTGGTTTTGTTCAAGCGGTTTAGTAATTTTAGCGCCTTGCTCTTGTGCTTGCTCTAAATAACCTAACAAACGTTGATAATGTGCAGGGCTTATAATCGAGGTCAGGTTTTTGCCTTCTACACCTTGCTTAAAGTGTTTTTTATAAAGGGTACAAAGCGCTTTAATGAATTGATGCTCTAATGCTTCAGGAACAAATACGTAGTCAGGAGCCACACATATTTGCCCTGCATTGGCCATTTTGCCAAATAATAGAGCACGCGCGGCTTTATTTACATCGGCTTTTTCTAACACAATAACGGGCGATTTTCCGCCTAGTTCTAAAGTGACTGGTGTTAAATTTTTACTGGCCGCGGCCATAACTAACTTGCCAACAGCCGTCGAGCCTGTAAACAGTAAATGCGCAAACGGCAATGATGAAAACTCACTTGCCACGTCGCTACCACCTTGAATAATGGTGCAGTGTTGCCTTAATTCACCTGCAAATATTTTTTCAATAACGGCATTGGTGTTAGGCGTAAATTCACTGAGCTTTAACATCACCCTGTTACCCGCTGCAATCGCAGTAATAACAGGTACCAATGCTAGTTGAATAGGATAGTTCCATGGTGCAATCACACCCACCACACCAATAGGCTGATAGGTGACACTTACTTTTGAGGGCCATAAGCTTAACCCCGCGCTGCGATGACTAGGCTTAGACCAGCGAGGTAGCTTTTTAATAATATGCGCAAGCCCCTGCATGGTGGGCAAAATATCACCTACTAAGGTATCAAAGGCCGTTCGGTAACCAAAATCTTTAGATACTGCAGCAATTAAGTCTTGCTCTAACGTTACAATGTTAGCGCGTACTTGCTTAAGTAAAGCAAGGCGTTGCTCAATGGGTAAGTAAGGGGTGTCTTCAAAAGCATGCTTTAGTTCATTAAATTGTGAACGCAAAGTCCCTGTAGATAATGTATCAGTGGTCAAAATAGGCTACTCGATTTATAACGTTTTCAAGACTATAACCTTGATCTGTTACACGAGCAATAAAGAGTGATTTTGCAACATAATGAAAAGCGTTGCAAAAACACTCATAAGGTTGGTTGGAACTCATACCGATGCACTGCTTTTGTGTGCATCGGTTATCTGTTTTGTTAGTTGATTAAAGTGGGTTTTTAAAAACCAAAAACCTGAGCTGCTATGGTCATTGTTACTAAGGTAATTAAAACAATAGCGACAATATTTAACACAAAGCCAGCACGGATCATGTCTTTCATTTTAATTTCACCCGAGCCAAACACAATCGCATTGGGTGGTGTGGCTACTGGCATCATAAACGCACAACTACACGCAATCGCAGCTGGAATAACCCACACTAACGGACTGCCAGTTATTGACTCAGCAACAGGCCCCAGCAATGGTAAAAAGCCTGCGGCTGTTGCCGTATTACTGGTAATTTCCGTTAAGAAAGTAATAAGTGCCACCACCACAAGAATGCTCATAACTAAAGGAATTGCACTGGCCCCCTCAATCATTTTGGCAATGTAGACAGCTAATCCAGATGATTTAATTTGCGAGGCTAGCGTCAAGCCCCCTCCAAATAAAAGCAACACACCCCAAGGTACTTTAGCTGCACTTTCCCAATCTAAAATACGCGCATCACTGCCTTTATTTGCCGGTAGTACAAACAGTAATAATGCAGCGGCAATAGCAATACCGGTATCTGAAATTTTAAGCCCGGTAACATCGCCTAATAAAGGTCTAAATATCCAACAAATAGCGGCAAGCACAAATACAAACAACACGCCCTTTTCAGCACGTTGCATTAGGCCTAAGTCTTTTAATTGTGAAGAGAATACCGCTTTGGTATCAATACGCTTGTTCGCTTGTACATTCGCATCGACCTTATAAGTGAATTTAGTTAACCAAATCCAGCTGATCAGCAACATACCGAGCGCTAAAGGCACACCAACAATCATCCACTCGGCAAAGCCAATTTCAATCTGATAACTGTCTGATAGGTACGCCGCCATTAATGCATTTGGTGGAGTACCGATTAAAGTAGCAATACCGCCAATACTCGCGCCATAAGCAATCGACAGTAAAAGGGCTTTACCAAAACCTTCATTACTAGGATCTGAGCTTTTAACTAAATGGGTAATAGATAAAGCGATAGGTAGCATCATTACTGCTGTAGCGGTATTAGACATCCACATTGATAAAAATGCAGTCACTAACATCATCGCTAAAATCTGTAAGCTTGGTTTTTTACCTGCATAAAGCATAGTTCTTAATGCAATACGCTTGTGTAATCCCCAACGCTCCATCGCTATTGAGATTAAAAAACCGCCTAAAAATAAAAAGATCAGCGGATGCGCATAAGGCGCTGCAACACTTTTTATCGCGGCTATATCTACGATAGGTGAAATCACTAAAGGGAGTAACGCAGTAGCAGGAATAGGCACTACCTCACTCACCCACCACGAGGCCATCCAAAATGCTAAGCCTGCGGTTTTAAATGCTGCCGCCGACATACCTACTGGCGGCTCAACTAAGCAAGTAAGTAGCATGACACATGGGCCAAGTAACAATAACAGCCATTGCATAAATGGCTTTTTATTCGCGTTATTTTCTAAAATACGTTTTGTCATTTGTTCAGCCCTTAAAATTTATATTGAAGACCAAGAGCAACACTGTTATCAGCATTTTCTTCTAGGTCGAGGTCAGTGTATAAAAGATAAGCTGTGGTTTGCTTGTCAAATACATAATCTATACCCGTAGTCCACTGTGAAGCGTCTGAGGTTTGACGTAGTTTTGAATCATCTTTTGCAAATTGTACTTTAGGTACCCATTTGTCTAACTTATAGCTTGCGCTTAGTACATAACCGTTGCCAGACTTAGCGCCGTCAATCGATTCTGAATGCTGGTACAATGCCCCTAATTGTAATTTTTCAAACTTATACACACCAGCAATACGGCTTGCTTTAATGTTATTAAGCGAATTGAATCGCCCCGAGTTCATCGGAGACCAGTTTGTTTAAGTCAGGCCACTTTACCTGACTCGTTTAAATTATCAT